>CAILWD010000103.1 GCA_903837815.1 uncultured Chloroflexota bacterium
GATTGCTCTGCGGCGACGTGGGCTACGGCAAAACCGAAGTTGCCCTGCGCGCCGCGTTCAAGGCGGTGATGAGCGGCAGGCAAGCGGCGGTGCTTGTCCCGACCACCGTTTTGGCGCAACAACACTTCGAGACTTTTTCTCAGCGGCTGGCGGCGTTTCCTGTCAAAGTGGAAATGCTCTCGCGCTTCCGCACGCCGCGCGAACAGACCGAAATTTTGTTCAAACTTGCGCTGGGCGAAATTGACATCATCATCGGCACGCACCGCCTGATTTCTGCAGACGTGGAATTCAAGGATTTGGGCTTGGTCATCATCGACGAGGAACAGCGTTTCGGCGTGACGCACAAGGAACATTTGAAGAAACTCCGCACCGAAGTGGATGTGCTGACGCTGACCGCCACGCCGATTCCGCGCACGCTGTACATGGCGCTGACGGGCGTGCGCGACATCTCGAACCTGAACACGCCGCCCGAAGAACGCCTGCCAATTGTGACTCACGTGGGTCCCTATTCGCCGCGACTTGTACGGCAATCCATTTTGCGCGAACTGGAACGCGGCGGACAAATCTTCTTCGTCCATAACCGCGTCAACACGATTGACGCGATGAAGGCGCACCTCAACAAACTTGTCCCCGAAGCGCGGGTGGACATCGGTCACGGGCAGATGGCAGAGGGGCAACTCGCCAGCGTCATGCACCGCTTCAACATGGGTGAGATTGACATCCTGCTTTGTACGACCATCATCGAATCGGGCTTGGATATCCCCAACGCCAACACGCTGATTGTTGACCGCGCCGACACCTTCGGGCTTGCCCAACTCTATCAACTACGCGGACGGGTGGGACGTGGCGCGATGCGGGCGTACGCCTACTTCTTCCGCCACAACAAAATGTCTCCCACGCAAGACGGTCAACAGCGGCTGGAAGTCATTGCCGAAAATACTCAACTTGGCGCGGGTTACTCGATTTCCATGCGTGACCTCGAAATTCGCGGCGCGGGCGATTTGCTCGGAACCCGCCAGCATGGATATATTCAGTCTGTGGGTTTCCATCTTTACACGAGGATGCTGGCGGATGCGGTGAGGCGCTTAAGATGTGTTGACAAGTTTGCAGGTTCGCAGGTTGACATGCAACTTTCCAACCTGTCAACTTTCCAACCCATGAGTCTCCCCGTCAACGTTGACCTGCCCCTCGCCATCGGCATCCCCAGCGATTACATCTCCGACCAGGAATTGCGATTGCGGCTGTATCGTCGCATTGCAGATTTACGCGATGAAAGCGAACTTGACGCGCTTGGTTCTGAATTCCGAGACAGGTTCGGTCAACTGCCAGAGATGACTCAAAACCTGCTGTACCAAATGCGGGTCAAACTCCGCGCCGAGAAAGCGGGACTCTCTGCGGTGGGCATGGAGTCGTCGGGGCAGATTCTGCTCAAGTACGCTGCGCCCGCTGACGGGTCGGACGCGAAGCGTCTCCCCGACTTGGGAGACGGAGTCCGAGGCGGCAAATCCGCTTATTGGGTCACCCTTTCCAAAGAGGAAAATTGGATGACGAAGTTGTTGGATGTGTTGGGGGTGTTGGCAGGGTCGGGGCAGGTTTGAAACCTGCCCTTACTGATACTCTCCGCACTTCAAATCATCTTTGAGATTTATGATTGTGTCGTCGCGTTCCGTCGATGGGGGAGCGTCTGCTGCAAGTCGATCCAGCATGGAGCAAAGGCTGGGTTCAAGCCCTGCTGAAATTTTATTTGCGAACTTGGCCTGCTTCTTGACGTATTCCCAATCTTCGAGATGACCGTAGCCTTCGATGAAGGGAATGTATTCGAAGCCGTTGTCCGCCCGCTCGCCGATGGTTTGGGATTCCTCCCACAGTCGCGCAATCTCGTTCCACTCGCCGTACTGCCGCGCAAGGTCTGCCTTTTCAAAGTAGTAACACCAGGTTTGCGTATTTTGTTCCCCGTAGATGGCTTCGGGTGGATTGATGTCTGTTTCCTGCCCGATCAAGTTGATGTCGGAACCCGCGCTGAGTTTCCGCATGTCGTCGCTGACCAGCCGCAGGTTGGTATCCTGTGGCTGCATCACCCACAGGCAGCGTTTGAGTTCAGGGTTGAAAGACAGCAAAAGCATCTGTTTGCTGTTTCCTGAAAAGTTCATGCTTAGTTTGCTGTATTCGAGCGGAGCGCCTTGCAGCAAATCGCCGATATTTGGGTTGGTATAGTAGAACGGGAAATACCAGTAAGGCGGGACGCCCTCGATGCCCTTTTTCCCATAGGTGGTGTTGATCGAAAACGATACGGCGTATTCTCCCATCATCCCCAGCACTTCCTCGTCGGTTAGGATGGCGCTGCCGGGTTCGATGCGCGGCGCGCGCCAGGCCAGTTCCCTTGCCAGCCGCTCCTGTTTTTCCCATGAATACTGGAATTCCTTGGTGTTGGCAAGGTGAAAGTTTGCGGCAACCGCCGCCAAAATCGAGAGCGCGATGATTTTCTTTCTGTTGTCTGAAATAAACCAGTCGAGCGCCAGGAAGGTGATGAGCGCCGCGCCAGCAGTGGCGGGGATTCCAAAGCGCGAGGCGGAGAGCAGGTTTTTGCTTTCAAGAATGGCGCGCCCGGTCAGCCAGACGGGCAGTCCGCCGGTGAGCAATCCGGAAAGGGCAAGCGCCAGACTTCCCGCCTTCCAGTCGTCTTTCGTTTCTGTCTCTGTAGGGCGCAGCCTGGACAGGTAAATGAAGGCGACGACAAAGACGAGCAGGGCAATCGCAAGGCGGAACCACGCGAAGGGGCTGGGGAAGTTCACCAGCACGGCATCCGCCGCTTTTTGCCAACCAACGACTATGACAGCAAATGCATCCCCGAGTGCGCTGTTAACTAGAAACCAGATTGCCTTCAATGGCTCCGACGATAATTGATTCAAAACGACGGGCAGGTTGCGTTTGATGTCGGGCGGGTTCTCGTAAATGAAAACCCGCCAATAGGCGAATATCCCTGTCATTGCCAGATAGGGTAGCCAGCCCAGCAGGGACCTCCATGCCCTTTTGAGGAACGAAGGTTCCTGCCGCGAGAGCAATATCCAGAGGATGACGGGGCGGGTCAGCAATTCCAAGCCGACGAAATATTCTCCCGTGAAAAGATGCGCCGCTTCGAGCGCGACCGCCACCGCTGTGAGCGGGATCGCCTTCCACATTTCGACCTTCGACCGCAGCGCCCAGACCATGAGCAGCAGCGAAAGATTAAAGGTCAGGAATCCAAACCAGATGTGGGTGTACCCGACGGGAAAGGGCTGGATCATGAAAAACGGAAAGACTGCAAACAGCAGCGAGGCTTGGATCGCCTCCGTCTTTCGCTGGGGCCAGATTGCGCGGATGAGCGCCCAGAGCGCGACGACAATTCCCCAGTGCATGAGCAGGGACATGACATGCCAGGCAACCGGGTTGGATCCCAACGTTTTGAACCCGAGGATGTAGAGCCATGCCGCATTGGGGCGGATGTCGTAGGTCAGCATCTCGCGCAGACCTTCGGCGCCTTTGAGATTGAAGTAGAAAACGTATGCCCAGTCGTCCATGTAATATCCCAGACTGGGAATCAACAACCCAAAACTAAGGAGGGTCAGGGTAAAAAAAACGGCTGGCGCGCCGTCTTCGGCGGAAAAAAATCGTTTCACAGATGGTTTATTCATGACGGTTGCGATTATACATGCTTTGCGCCGATAACTGCTTCACGGTTACAAGCCGAACAGTTTCCGCATCTCCCGCAGGAAAAGGATGACGCCCCTTGCGCGGTGCGGCTGGATGGCGACCAGCGAACTGGCCAGCGCCGAGCCGAACGCCGCGACGACGACAAGCAGAATATAAATTTTCCGCGCGGTCTTGTTCCTGCCGAAGGCGCGGAACCCTTCCCCGACGCCCGCGGTTGCCAGCAGCAGCAATGCGGGCATGAAATCTTCGCCGTATCTTGCGGCGGGAAAATAGAAAGAGAGGATGACCACGACTGCCAGCGATGCCGAACCTGCAAGCAGGAGGATGAGCCAGTTCCCCGCCGAATCTGGGCGGCGGAAGCCAGGCAGGAACCGCAAAGGCAACATCGCCGCAAAGAGGATGTACGGTGAAATAAATACCAGCCCCGCGAGGCGTTCATTGGTAAAAACATTTTCGATTGGCTGGAGGTAGGGGAACTGACTGCGGATTTCCAGCGGGTGGACGAAGTAGTTGTACAGGTTTTGCCCGATGTATCCGGCGGAAAAGGAATCGCGGAAGACGCTGTAATCGACGTTTGCCAGTTGGTATGTGATGCCGAATTCAAGCGCCGACCCGAACCTTGCCCAGTTGTACCCTGCGAGTCCTGCTGAGGCGATTGCAAGGGGGGCGCCGAGAAAAGCGGCCAGAATCAGGAACTGCCGCGTGTTTTTTCGAGGCAGGCGCGTCAGCGTGATGACTATCGCAAAGAGGAGCACCGGCGCGATGGTGATTCTCGTCCCCAGCGCCAGCGCCCAGTGGATGCCCGCCAGCAGGAGTTTGCCGTGCCTGGGCGTTTCATCCTCGAAGGCGGAATATACCCAATACAATCCCCCAATAAAGAAGAACTGGCAGCCGCTGATTGCAACCTCATAGACCCGCGCCTCCCTGAGTATTTGGGCGGTGGGCGCAGATAGCCCAATTGCCAGCAGGGAAACCCCAAACAGCCAGGCAGGCAGGGCGGCGTTGTATCTCTTCCAAATCGAATATCCAAGCAGGAGGCTGTAGAGAAACAACCCGCAGGTGAAGGCAAAAACCAGGTGGGCATCCCGAATGCGGGTGATTGCTTCGCCCGGCAAAAAAGACACAAGCAACGACGGAGCGGGTCCCCAGTAAAAATATAGTTTACCTTCGTAGAGCGACGCGTCGAACGGGAAATTTTCGATGCCCTTTTCTTTGCGTAACACGTAATTGTACGGGTCATCCAATGCCAGCAGTTCGGGCGGCGGCGCTTCGAGCAGGTGCAGTTGACCTTTGTGAAACGCCTGTGCGAGCAGGCTGTAATGTTTGAATTCGCCCGATTGCAGCGCGGGAAGGCTGAACCAGATATACGCCCCGGCAACGATCAACACTGCCGGCGTCAGAAAAATTCCCATTCGGGCTGGGTAATGGATTTTTTCGAACCGTTCCGCCGCATTTGCCAGCCGCCGCCAAAGACCCGATAGTTTTTTCTCGAAAACAATGCACAGAGCGAAAACGGCTGACATGACAATGCCCGCTTTCAGCATTAACAATCTTCCTGCTCCCCATCCCGTATCGTTATCCAGCCCAAGCTGTTTCGCGAAAAGGGAGAGTCCGATCAATATAAATCCAACCGACAAGCCGCTGACGAAAAATGTTTTCATACTTTCAGGCATTATACTATTTCGGCGGCGGCAAAGCCCCTGCTTGCAGGGCGTCCACCGAAGTCATCGCCGCGCGCAAAGCCTGCTTTTGGTATAAAATCCAAGTGTAATCATGAAACTCCCCGCCTATCTTTCCGCACTCGGACAATATCTTTTCGCCGCCGCGTTGATTGCGCTGACCACGCTTTTCTTCTTCGCGCTGCGCGGCTTTCTCGACACCACGCTGGTCGCGTTGCTGTATTTGATTCCCATCGGCGTCATTACCACCGCCAGCGGATTCGCGCCCGGCATCATCAGCGCGGTGTTTTCCTTCTTCGCCTTCAATTATTTTTTCATCAAGCCCTATTACACTCTTGCCGTCCATCGCCCGCTTGATTTGGTCATCCTGACCATCTTTCTGGTGGTCTCGGTGGTTCTAAGCCGACTGGTCGGGAGGGCGCAGGCAGGGCTTGCCGCCGCCAACGCCCGCGAGCGCGAAGCCACGCAACTTTATGAACTCAGCGCGGCGCTGGCGGGTTTGCATGGCGAATACACGGTGGCGCAGATTTTGGGCAAGCAGGTTGCGGCGTTGTCTCAGGGCGAATACCTGGAAGTAAACATCACAGGCTCGCAACCTGTCCAGTTTGGACTGCCTTCAACGGCTCCGCCCAACCGTCCGCCAGAATTGAGGATTCCGATTCAGGCGGCGCGAAGCACGCTGGGCGAAATCCTCTTGTGGCGAAGCAAGCCGCCCATCTCGATGGGAGAAATGCGCTTGATTCAGACCTTTGCCAGTCAGGCGGCGCTGGCGTTGGAGCGGGCAAGGCTGGCGCAAGCCGAATCACGCGCCAAAGTTTTGGAGGAAAGTGACAGGCTGAAATCTGCGATTTTGTCTTCGGTGTCGCACGAGTTGCGGACTCCGCTTTCGACGATCAAAGCCGCCGCATCGAGTTTGCGCGGCAACGAAGTGGGCTGGGATTCCCCCGCCCGCGTCGAGTTGATCGCCGCCATCGACGACGAATCCGACCACCTGAACATGCTGGTCGGCAACCTGCTCGACATGTCGCGCATTGAGTCGGGGGCGCTCAAACCCAAACGCGAGTGGAACATCCTCTCCGAGATTGTGGGCAGCGTGACGGCGCGGATGAAGTATTCGGCGGAGGAGCACAAAGTCGAAGTGGATATCCCCGAAAGCCTGCCCTTCATCCCCGCCGATTATGTGCAGATGGAACAGGTCTTCACCAAC
>CAILWD010000104.1 GCA_903837815.1 uncultured Chloroflexota bacterium
CCCACATTGGGGATGTCGCGGGTAATTTCTTCGGGACCGAGTTTGGTGTCGCGGGCTTCCACTTCGTGCTTCTCGATGTGAACCGAGGTGAAGCGGTCATCCTGAACAAGGCGCTCGGAAAGCAAAATTGCGTCTTCGAAGTTGCCACCCTCCCAGGAGAGGAAGGCGACCACCACATTTTGACCGAGGGCAATCTGCCCGCTATCGGTGGAGGAAGAGTCGGCGATGATGTCGCCAGCCTTGACCAACTGTCCCTTCACAACAGAAGGGCGCTGGTCGATGCAGGTACTTTGGTTGGAGCGCTGATATTTGCGGAGTTGATAGACGTGGTTGCCGGTCTTCTTCTCTTTGACCGTGATGGTCGAGCCGGTCACGGACACAACTTCGCCGTCCGCATCTGCCACCACCACCTGACCCGAGTCAAGCGCCGCATGACCTTCCATGCCAGTTGAAACCAGCGGAATTTCAGGGCGCACCAACGGGACAGCCTGCGCCATCATGTTGGAACCCATGAGCGCACGGTTGGCATCATCATGCTCAAGGAAGGGGATCAACGCCGCGCTGATGCCAACGACTTGATGCGGCGCCACATCCATATAATCGATGTTCTCGGCGTTCGAGAACAGGAAGCCCGAATGATAACGGCAGGAGATGCGCTCACGGGCGAATTCTTTGTTTTCGGTCAGGCGGGAATTTGCCTGGGCGATGGTGTATTTGTCTTCAGCGTCCGCCGAGAGATAGACCATCTCATCAGACACAAACGGAACAATGCTGACCTCGTCGCTGAGCTTTGCGGTCTTCTTCACAGCCTTCGAATCAAGAACGGTTCCCGACTTGAAGAGCAATTCACCGCTCTTGGGGTCATGGACATCCTCGCGCAAGGTGCGTCCTTCCAAACGATCATCACCGGCGGGCAGGGTCTTGTAGACCTTGCGATAGGGGGTTTCAATGAAGCCGTATTCATTCACGCGGGCAAACGAAGCCAAACGACCAATCAAACCGATGTTTGGACCTTCGGGAGTTTCAATCGGGCAGATACGTCCATAGTGCGAGTGATGTACGTCGCGGACATCGAAGCCGGCGCGTTCACGGCGCAGACCGCCAGGACCCAAAGCCGAAAGCGTGCGCTTGTGGCGAAGTTCAGCCAACGGGTTGGTCTGGTCCATGAACTGGGAGAGTTGAGACGACCCGAAGAATTCGCGCAAAGCTGCAACCACCGGGCGGATATTGACCAAAGTCACCGGCGAAAGCTGTTCCTGGTCGCGGATGGACATGCGCTCTTTGATGACGCGCTCCATGCGGCGCAAGCCGATGCGCAGCTTGTTCTGAATCAACTCACCCACCGTCTTGACACGGCGGTTGCCGAGGTGGTCAATATCATCGGGACGTTCCGCGCCGTTGTTGATCTGAATCATGCGGCGGATGAGACGAATGACGTCGCTCTTGGTGACGGTGCGATGCGGGATGGGAATATTCAGGTCGAGCTTCTGATTCAGCTTGTAGCGACCAACCCGTTCGAGGTCGTAGTGCCGCTGATCGAACAACTGCTCTTCGAGAAACTGGCGGGCATTGTCGAGGGTGGCGGGGTCGCCAGGACGCATCTTCTTGAAGAATTCAATCAATGCCGCATTGGGTATCGATTGGTTGGTCTGACTCCAGTCAGGTTCCTGCTTCAGAGACGATGCAATGAACATGCGCTCGGGGTTGTTGTCCACATCCCTGAAAATGGAAAGGAGTTCTTCGTCGGTTCCGTGTTTGATGGGCGAATCTTTAATGCCATCGTCCACAGCGGCAAGAGCGCGCAGAAAGATGGTGATGGGAACCGTGCGTTTGCGGTTGAACTTCAAAATAATATAGTCCGACTTGCGGGTTTCGAACTCCATCCATGCGCCGCGGTCGGGAATGAGTTTCGCCATTGCAAGCGAACGCCCGGTGGCGCGATCCATCGGGGCTTCGAAGTAAACGCCGGGAGAGCGAATCAACTGGGAAACCACAACACGTTCGGTGCCGTTGACAATGAACGTGCCCTTGTCGGTCATCTCCGGGAAGTCTCCCAGGAAAATGTCCTGTTTGATCGGTTCGGGAACGTCGGGACCGGCGAGGAGGACGGAGACATACAGGGGACTTGCATACGTCAGATCACGCTCGACGCATTCCTCGATGGTGTGTTTGGGTTCTCCAAACCAATATTTAAGCCCCCACTGCTGGGATTCAGGGCTGCGGCTGGGGAAGAATAACTTCATTCCCTTGTTGTAGGATTCAATCGGGGAGATTTCGTGAAAGAGGTCGTTCAATCCCTCTCGCTTGAGTCTTTCGAATGAATCAAGTTGAACTTCGATCAAATTGGGGAGGTCTAATTTTACGGGGATACGCGCGTAGGTTTTTTGGGGCAAAGAAGATGCCATTCTTCTCTCCTGACTATGGCTGGGTTGGAATACAATTATAACTGTCCCTCTTGGACAGCGACCTAACATTATATCGAAGTGGATATAAAAAGTCAAGAAAGAGTTTTTTCCTAAAAAAGAGAAGAACGAGATTGCATGGCTGTAGCAAAGTCGCTTGACAAAAAGTGAAAAATAAGATCCTTCTCGGTAAAATTGCGAGTGCGAAC
>CAILWD010000105.1 GCA_903837815.1 uncultured Chloroflexota bacterium
ATTTATACGACTGTTTTCAAGGAAAACCTGTGTTTAGGCACTCAACGTAGCAGGTCTCTAAGATTGTAACCAAGTTTTTCCATTACAAGAAATGTCAAATCAGTATTTTAGATGTTTCCGCTGTCCAAAACTTAAGAAAAACCTTCAAACCCTCTCAATTTTTTCAAAATATACAGCTCGTAGTATTCTTCCTTTGGCACATCTTTTTGCTCCACATAACGTTCTTCATCGGGAAGATAGACGAGCATTTCAAACGGAACCATCTTGACGCCAAGTTCGGCCTCGTATTGTTTCATGATCTCCTGCGCATCATACGGACCATAGAACGGCTTGCCGCTGGAATCATTTCCCGGCCCTGCATGATCGCGGCCTACTACAAAGTGGTTTGCACCATGATTGCGGCGAATGATGGCATGTAGCAGCGCTTCCTTTGGACCCGCCATGCGCATTGCCAGGGGAAGCAGACTCAACATCGTATTTTTTTTGTCGTAATAATTATCCACCAGCGCCTTGTAGGTGCGGACGCGGGTGTAGTGATCCACGTCACCGGGCTTGGTCATGCCGACGACAGGGTGAACGATGAGCGAACCTTTGACTTCCGCCGCGGCACGTTTGGTCAGTTCTTCGTGGATGCGGTGCAGCGGGTTGCGGGTTTGGAAGGCGACGACGTTGTCGTGTCCCATGCCTTCGAGCATTTCACGAACCTGGGCGGGGGTGTGGCGCAGGTTGACGAAGTCATAATACTTGGGCAGGTTAAGAACCTTCAACGCTCCGCTGATGCAAACCTTGCCCCAGCGCTGCATTTCCGAAACCATCGGGTGCTTGGAATCGGTGGAGCCGTAGGCGTGCGCGGCTTCGACTTCGGCGTCCCAGTGGAAGACTTCGTCGAGGGTCATCACAGCCAGCAGGTCGAAGTTGGCGCTGCGCAGCGCGAGTTCCTCGCCGACGGTCGGCAGTTCCTTCGGGTCAGCCGTCAGCGTGATGGGAAGCGGGAAGAGGGTTCCGTCTGCCAGACGCATTTCCTTCAAAACGCGCTCGTAATCCGCCTTGCCCATGAAAGTGGTCAACGGGGAAAAACCGCCCGTGGCGAGCAGTTCCAGGTCGCACATATTGCGCATGGTGATTTTGATCGAGGGCAGTTTGCCGGCGCGGGCGAGAAGTTCTTCGCGTTCCTTGCCTTCAACCATCAGGTTGACCAGTTTGCCGCCGTAGGGGGGAATGAGTTTTGCTTTTGCCATTTTTTTGCTCCGTATTCGTAATAAGACCTCCGAGGCCTCGCAGACCTCGGAGGTCTGGGATGTTCACAGCGGCGAATTATACTCCAAAATTCAGTCAATGAATTTTGGAATTCTGTTTTTGCACAAACCCCCATTTCCAGTAAAATCAAGCCGAACAGGAGACCCATGTCATTTTTCAGCCGCTTCAAACCTGCCGCCAGAATCCTCCTGCGCGGCGAACAAAAAAAGAACAGGCGCAACCCCATCCCCCACATCACAGCAGAGGAAGTTGCCGAGGCACGGGCGTTTTTTCCGCGCGACAAGTTTTTCATTTTTGGTCATGCGCGTTCGGGCACAACCCTGCTCATGCGTCTTGTCCGCCTGCACCCCGAAGTCCACTGCAATTATCAAGCGCACTTCTTCACCCGCAGACCTTTGCTCAAATCGCTGGTCAACACGCCCGAAATCGAAGAATGGCTGACGCGCAAGTCGAACCGCTGGAATCAGGGACGCGATCTGTCGCCCCTCGTGCTACGCTCCGTTGCAGACTTCATCATGGAACGCGACGCCCTCCGCGAAGGCAAAAGCATCGTCGGCGATAAAAGCCCCTCGTCCACCATTCACGGTCAGGCGGTGCGCGACATGCACACGATTTACCCCGACGCGAAAATGGTCAACATCGTCCGCGATGGGCGGGATGTGCTGATCTCGGAACGCTTCCGCAACTTCGTGGAAGAATCAAAGTTTCTGACCTCGGAAGACAGGCGAATCATCGCCGCGCTGAAAGCGGATCCTGCTCCGTTTGCCGACGGCTCCCGTTCGATCTTCACCGAGACCTTCATCCGCCGCGTGGCAGCAGACTGGGTACAGGACTTGGCCGAAACCGAAGACGAAGGTCGCAGACTTTTCGGCGCGAACTATTTTGACCTGCGCTACGAAGACCTGCTGTCCCAGCCCTTCGACGAAATGACCAAACTCTGGAACTTCCTCAGCGTGAAAGGCATTGACCCCGCGCTCGACAAAACCCTGCGCGATGAAATGTCCTCCAACCCCGACGAGGAATGGCAGTCGAAACGCAACGAAGGCATTGCCTCCTTCCTGCCCAAGGGACAGGCGGGCAACTGGCGGCGGCTGTTCTCGGAAAAGGACAAAGCCGTCTTCAAGGAAGTTGCGGGCGCGATGTTAATTAAGTGGAGGTATGAAAAGGATTTAAATTGGTAATTTATCGAAGCGACCAACTTTGTCAGGTCGCTTTTTTTGTCACAAATTGAATTGCCTTGAAAATGGTTCTGCGAACTCTGTGACAAAAAAATTACCCATCGACTTTTGATTTTGTCAGAAACGGGAAAACCAAAAAGCAGGTCTGGATTTTATAACATCTCCCTTTGCAAAAACTAAGGGACTATTAATGTCTCCATGTAAAATGGAGATATCTTGTTACATTTCGCACATTTGTTGGCAGACCTGACATGGGACATTGAAATCACGACCCTCATCCATCGTCAGGTCATATTTATCTCTCGGAGGCATTCATGCAACGAACAAAATTCCTTCTCGGCGGCGCGCTGATTTTAGCGGCAGTGGTTTACCTGTTGGTCTCATCCACGCAGGCGAGCGCCGAATACTTCATGACCGTGGACGAGGTCAAGGCGAAGGGCGATTCCATCGTCGGCAAGAGCCTGCGGCTTTCGGGCGCAGTTCTCGGCGATACGATTAACTACGATTCGCAGACCCTCGAACTGACCTTCGACATCGCCCACGTCTCAGGCGACAATGCCCAGATCGAAGACGAGGGCGGGCTGGCGGAGGTTTTGTATCAGGCGGTCAACGACCCAACCCGACAACGGGTCACCATCCATTACGTCGGCGCCAAGCCTGACCTGCTCCGCAGCGAAGCCCAGGCGATTCTGACGGGCAAACTCGGCGACGACGGAGTCTTCTACGCGGATGAAATCCTGCTGAAATGTCCCACCAAATACGAAGAGGCGGTCCCCGAGCAAGCCGCCGCGAACTAAAAACACTGCCTGACAGGTTATGTCCCCTGTCAGGTTTTATTTCTCCAATTTTTAACCACGGAGACACGGAAGCACGGAGAAAATAAAAAACTCTGTGTCTCCGTGCCTCCGTGGTTAGCCTAAAAAATTTGGAACTCTTCACAAGGAAGAAATTATGCTTGCAGAATTTGGATACGGAATTTTATTGGTAAGTTTTCTCGTCACCGTCTATAGTTTGATTGCGGCTGTCTACGGGGCGACGGGCAAGTCGGCGGCGCTGGTGGAAAGCGCGCGGCGCGGTATGTTGCTGGTATTTCCCCTGCTGACGCTTTCGGCGGCGGCGCTGGTTTATTTGCTGGTGACCAGTCACTTTGAAGTCGCCTTCGTGTACGAAGTGACCAGTCGCTCCATGCCGACCTACCTCAAAGTCACCGCGTGGTGGGGCGGACAGGCTGGCTCTCTGCTCTTTTGGGCGTGGCTTCTGGCGGCGTTCACTTCGGCTGTCACCGTCCGCAAGTGGGAACGCGACATCGAGTTCCTGCCGTGGGTGATCGTGGTCAACGCCATCACGCTGATTTTCTTCCTCGGCATGGTTGTCTTCTACGAGAATCCCTTCACCCGTTTCTGGGTGGTCGGCGGAAACGTCGAGCCGCACATGTTTGCCCCCGCTGGCGCGACCCTCTTCGCCGCGCCCGATGGCAACGGCTTGAATCCGCTTCTGCGCCACCCTGGGATGGTGATTCACCCGCCCATGCTCTACCTCGGATTCGTCTCCTACGTCATCCCCTTTGCCTTTGCGATTGCGGCGCTCATCACGGGGCGCACCGATGACCGCTGGATTCGTCTCACCCGACGCTGGTCGCTGTGGGCGTGGCTTTTCCTTTCCTTTGGGCTTGTTCTCGGCGGACGCTGGGCGTACGACGTCCTCGGCTGGGGCGGATACTGGGGCTGGGACCCCGTCGAAATCGCGGCGTTCATGCCCTGGCTGACGGGAACCGCCTTCCTCCACTCGGTGATGATTCAGGAAAAGCGTGGGCTGTTCAAACACTGGAACATGATTCTCGTCATCCTGACCTACGCGCTGGTCGTCTTCGGTACATTCCTTACCCGTTCGGGCGTGTTGTCCTCCGTCCATGCCTTTGCCAACAGTCCGATTGGGCCCTTCTTCATGGGCTATGTCGCGCTGACGTTGGTCATCTCCACTGCCCTGTTGATTTGGCGCTGGCCCATGTTGCAAGGCGAGACGGAAATGAAGTCCATGCTTTCGCGTGAGGCTTTGTTCCTGCTCAATAACCTGCTCTTCATGAGCGTGCTCGTCGTCTGCTTCTGGGGCGTGGTCTCACCGCTGGCTTCGGAATTGTTCACCAACCAAAAGGTGACTCTGGGTCCCCCATTTTACGAACGCGCCACGGCTCCGCTTTTCGCGGCGTTGATGTTCCTGATGGGCGTCGCCCCGCTTTCGGCGTGGGGACATTCCACCGTCACCACCTTGGGACGCGCCATGTGGAAATCCGCCCTCGCGGCTGTGGTTCTGACCGTCGTCCTCTTCGTCACCTACACCCAGAACTATATCGCCCTGATTGGGTTCTTCCTGATTGCGCTGGTCATCTTCGTCACCTTGCAGGAGTTCTGGCGGGCGGCGCGGGCACGTCAGCGGGCGCAGAAGGAAAACTTCTTCGTGGCGCTCTCCCGCTTGATGGGACGCAATCGCCGCCGCTATGGCGGATACATCATCCACATCAGCATGATGTTGATGGCGATTGGCATTCTCGGTATCGAAGTCTTCCAGACCGAGACACAGGGTGCGCTGGCGCAGGGCGAGGAGTTGACCCTTGAAGGCTACACCGTCAAATACCGCGAACTGGCTTCGTGGCCCGACGAAGGCGAAGGCGTGAACTACACCCGCGCTGTGGTGGATGTGTACGAGAACGGCATTTATCTCGGCGAACTCACCCCGCGTATCGATTATTACTTCGACTCGCAACAAAACATGACCATCCCCGGCAATCGCTCGACGCTGAAAGATGATTTGTACATTCTGCTGGTGGATTGGCAACCTGTCTCAAATGCGGGCGCGACCTTCAAGGTCTTTGTCAACCCGCTGGTGAATTGGCTCTGGATTGGCAGTCTGCTGTTCTTTGTCGGCGTCCTCTTCGCCGCCTGGCCCGACCGCGACCCAGCGGAGGAACCCGTGAGGGTTTCGCGCAAGGTGAGACAGGCGAGTTCGGCGGATTAAGTTCGTAATTGGTAATTGGTAATTAGGAAATTTTGATGATGACTATTCTGCTCGACAAAAAACAATCCGCGCTACGCATTATCTTTTTGACCCTGTTCTTCGCGGCTTTGATTTTTTCTTTTGCCTCTCCCGCTCTCGCGCAGGAGAATGTTCCGACGGATGACGAGGTGAACGCGATTGCCCGCAAGTTGTATTGTCCCGTTTGCGAGAGCACGCCGCTGGACGTTTGTCCCACCCAAGCCTGTCACGAGTGGCGCGAGTTGATTCGCACCATGCTGGCGGAGGGCAAGACCGAAGAAGAGATCACCCAGTATTTTGTGGACCAGTACGGGGCG
>CAILWD010000106.1 GCA_903837815.1 uncultured Chloroflexota bacterium
CCCCGAAATTAAGGTTTCGCGGGTGCGTCATGTTTCTTAAGCGGGGTCATCAGCGTTTTTACCCGACCATCACTCCCTGCCATAATTGATATATCCCAAAACATAGCAAGGCAAAGGCGGAAATTCCCAGCAGAAAGCGGTTGAACCCTGCTCCGAATTTGGAAGCCAACCCAAAGACGACGATGATTGCCGCCAGGCAGCCGGTCATCGTGAGATAGAAGCCAGCCAGAAAGCCGATCCCGTTGAGCGGTGTCTCGCGCCAGCCTTTGAGCAGAATCGGTCCCGTGACCAGAATCCAAAAAATGTAAGGGTTGGGGCTGAGGATATTGGTCAGCGTAGCTTTGAAGATGCTTTGCCCGCTCCCGGATTCCGCCGCCGGGGTATGCATCTTGAAATTCCTCCAGGCCTTGAACGCGCCATAGGCAAGGTACAAAACGAAAGAGCCGCCCGCGATGTAGAGAAACCGCTCCAGCCAGGCGGGCATCTGACTTAACGCCAGCAGACAGACCGTGACGATTGGTCCGTCGCTGATGAGCGGGGCAAGCGCGGCGGGCAGGGTTTGCCTCCAACCACGAGTAACCGCCTGCGAAACAAGATAAGTCTGAAAAGGTCCCGGCTGCGAGGCGGCGGCAAGTCCGTAGCCAGCGCCTTGAATCAGGTAAAGCCACATGGTCAATCCTCGAATGTAAACTTCGTGGGGTTCTCGAAGAACACCGTCCATGCGAGACATTGGCGCGGGGTGAAAACGTACAAGCCGCCCTCGTCCCATTGATCGGGCTGGGGCGCGTATCCCTGTGACTCGTACTTGACGCGATAGGCTTCCGCCAATCGTCGGGCAAGTTCGGGATTCGGCTTGGGCGCCGGCTGTGAAGTCCCATCCAGGATGATCGCCTCGCTGCCGCTTTCGAGGTGCAGGCTGACGTTTGGGTTCTGTTCCAAATTGCGGGCGTGACGTGTTTCAGGGCTGCCGTCGTAATAGAATTTGCCATCCACGAACACGCCCCAGCGCGGAATCACATGCGGCGCGCCGTTGGGCCTCACAGTGCATAGCCAGTAATTCATCGAATCGGCCAATCGCTTTTCGATATATTCCCAGGGCACTTCGGAGGTGGGGTTGTCCACATAGCCTTTGGGAAATTTGGGACGGGAGACTTTCGGGGTGGGCATTTTATGCTCCTTGGTAAAACGTTCGCGCTGAGCGCAGTCGAAGCGCATGGGATTCAACGTCCTTCGACTTCGCTTACATTGTCCCGACGCTCTTTCGGGAGGACGAATTATTAGATCTCTTGCCTGATTACCTTACACTCTTAAAATTGGGACGCAGATAAACGCTGAAAACGCTGATTCTGGACGCTTTTTGGCAGATTCTTCAAAAAATCTGCGTCCATCTGCGTTTTTCAGCGTCCAAAAGCAAAGTGTAAGGCAATCAGATCTCTTGCATAAGTATGTGCGGTAATGCGCCAAACACCTTTGAACCACGGAGGCACTGAGGCAGTGCGAAGCCTCCTGTGGACGGAATTTTTCTAATTGATTTTCCCTGTGTCTCCGTGTCTCAGTGGTTAGGCATTGGACTTTTGCAAGAGATTTATTTTTCCAACGCCTTCTTCACAGCCGCGTACACATCCACCATGCCATACCCGTAGGCGTTGTTCGGTGTGTCGCCGCTGAAACATCCATTCATGGTATTGCCTTCGTAGGGCTGGGCGGTTTCGATGAGAAGTTCTTCGGTGGCTTCGATGTCGCCGATTAAGTCAGGTTGGGCAGACCAGAGCAGCGCCACCACGCCCGCCACATGCGGACCCGCCATCGAAGTGCCGCTGTTCGCGCCGTAGGTCCCATCCGGCAGGGAGGAAAGAATTTCCACGCCGGGCGCGACGATGTCGGGTTTGATTCTGCCCGAGCCGTCGGCGGTGACCGGTCCACGGCTGCTGAAATCCGCCATGTTCCCAAACTGGTCAACCGCGCCGACGGAAAAGACTGAGTCGTACAACGAGAGCGGGGAGGCAACCGTTTCGCAACTCGGACCATCGTTGCCGGTCGAAACGACGACGAAGATTCCCGCGTGGCGCAAATTGTCGGCGGCGGGCAGCAACGAGGTGGGATCGCAGCCTTCGATTTCAGGGCAGCCCCACGAGTTGTTCAAAACATGCGCGGCTTGGGTTGGGTCGCCGTCTTTGAACGGGTCGCCATCCTGTGGGAAGGGCGCGAGCATGAACTGCATACAATCGAGATACAGCGCAGGGTTGGCAAGGTTGCGGTCGAGGTTCACGCAGCCGATCCACTGTGCTTCGGGCGCGACGCCGATTCCGTTTGCGCCGAGAATCGTGCCGGTGGTGTGCGTGCCATGACCGCCTTCGTCGTTGGGCGAAGTGGTGCCGTCCCAGGGATCGAACCAGTTATAGTCGTCGCCCGATTTATAGCCGCGATATTGTTTTGCGATGGCGGGATGATTCCCGTCCACGCCCGAATCGGATTGCCCAACCACAATCCCTTCGCCGCGGACGTTGAACTCGTCCCAAACCTTGTCCGCGCCGATCATCGAGATATTCCACTGAACGCCTTCCGCATCCGATAAATATCCGGGGGCGGGAGAATCTTCGGGAACGGCACGCAGCTTCGGGCTTGGCAAAACACGATCCACTTCGGGACGGGTCAAAAGATACAGCCGCACCAGAGTCCCGCCGCGCACCTCCATCGCATTTTCCAAATAATAGGGCGTGTACTCGATGCCGGCCTTGTCGAAGAAGTTTCGCAAATCTGCCTGCGTGGTGTTCGCGTGCGCGGTCAGTTCTTCGTAGGCGGCGGTCAATCGTTCGTTGCGGTCTTTGATTTCCGCCACGTCTGAGATGTCGAGTTGGTCTTTCATGATGACGAAGAGACGGTCGCCGTAGTTTCCTGGATTGCCAAACGCGAAGAAGATGGCGGCGACTGCGACCCAGACCACGCCCGCGCCTGCCCAGCCAACGATTCGCCTCGCGCCTTCCCCCGAGGTTGATGCGGTTGCAAAACGTAGAATCAGCGCGATGAGGCTGGTGAACAACCCAACGCCGATGACCATGGCGGAAGCCTTGAGCGCAATCAAACCGATGTCACCGAGAACATACGTCAACTCGGTGGGGTCGAAGGTCGCCAGCGAGGCAAATGCCAGCAGGGACGTTGCCGCCCATGCCGCCGCTTTCGACGGCATGACCGCCGAGATGGCGAATGCGAACGGCGGGAGAGCCGCAAGCAGAATCAACTGTGCGCCGTCGTAGCCAAATGCAGAGGCAAGCAGGGCGAGGACTGCGCCGATGCCCACGCCGTCAAGGAAGCGGTTTTCGGTGGTGGCTTTCATCAGCACAGCGGCGAGCAGACCAAGGGCAAGGCTGGCAAGCAGGCTGAGCGTCGCGTCGCCAACCGAACCGAAGGAGCCGTAAACCGCAAACGGGATGAAGCCGATGCCCGCCACGATCAACCCGAAGGGCAGGGACTTTGCATCCCAGATGATTTCATTTCTGCGAATCCAGATGACGATGAGGGCGGCTGTCAGGGCGAGAACGAATTGCAAAATCGACCCCAACTGGTCGTTGTTCGGACCGAGCAATTTCAGCAGCAGGGCGGGGAACGCCATCAACGATGCGATGAACAGCCCTTCATGGATGGGTTTGAAGCGTTCGTCTTTTGTGAAGCGCCAAAGCGCGGCGGTAAACGCAGACATGATAACGGCTTGAATTGCCAGCCCGGCAAGCCCCGACCATTCCATCTGCTTTGCGCTCAGCGACATGATGGCGCTTTGTTCCATTGTCCAAACGATAAAGTGATAAATCAGCAGGCACAGTGGCATGGGGAAAATGAGCAGCACGAATGCCCATACCGCGCCGGTGGAACGAGTTGGTTGAGATTCCGATTCCATGTTGTCTCCTTTGATAAAAGTAAATGGAGATTGGTAATTACCATTTACCAATTACCAAATTATTCCGCCCCGCCTTCGATGCCTGCGGCAATTTCAGGGTCGGCGGGTTTGTGTGGCTGGACGTTGAAAATCTTGAAGCCCCATTGCACCGATGGCCCGATCAGCAGGGCAAAGACCACCGTGCCGATTCCGGCGGGGCCGCCGAGTAGCCAGCCGATGGCGACGACGGTCACTTCGATGATGCCCCGCGCCATGCGCAGGCTGAGCCCGGTGGTGCGTTTGACAGCCAGCATTAAACTGTCACGCGGACCTGCGCCCGCCTCCACGCCGATGTAGATGGCGCTTGCCAGTCCCGTCAAAAAGATTGCCGTCAGCAGCATCGCGCCTTGCAGGGGCAGGTTGTTTTTTACCGGCGGGATGAGAGACAGCCATTGATCGATCCACGGCCCAATCGATAGGATGTTTGCCAGCGTCCCCCAGCCGATTTGTTCGCGCATGATCAATGCGCCTGCAAGCACAGTGAACCCCACCAAAACGGTCATGGTTCCGATCGAAAGGTGGAAGATCGGCGATAGCGCAACGTCCAGCACGGTCCAGGCGTTTGTGCCCAAATTACCGCGAATCATGAGAGTGGACGCAAGCCCATAAATGATGAAGCCAATTTCGATTCTGATAAAGTCACGGGCGAAGGTTTTCCAGCGGATGGGTTTGAACATGAGTCTCCGAATAATTTTATGTCATTGCGAGGAGGGCGCTCGTCCCGACGAAGCAATCTCCAAATGTGAGAAGATTGCTTCGGGCAAAGTGCGCCCTCGCAATGACGAGAGTTTTAGGATGATACCATGATGTGATAGACTCCCCCGCATGGCGCAAATTTACGAGACCCAACGCGATTCATTCACCATCAGCACGGATCCGTCCCGGCTGGATATGCCCGTTGTGTACGATTTTCTCTCCCGCTCCTATTGGGCGAAGACCCGCCCGCGCGAATATACGGATGCGGCGTTTGCCAACTCGCTGGTTTTTGGCATATACGAAGGTGGACGCCAGGTCGGCATGGCGCGGGTGGTGACCGATGCCATCATCGTCGCCTACCTCTGCGATGTTTTCATCCATGAGGATTTTCGCGGGCGCGGACTCGGCAAGTGGTTGATGGAATCCATCCTTGCCCACCCCGACCTGAGCCACGTCCGCCGCTGGCTGCTCGCCACCGACGATGCCCACGGCTTGTATCGCCAGTTCGGTTTCGAGCCGCTGACCGATGTAGAAAAGTGGATGCAGCGCCTGCGCCCGTTTCCGGGGGAATAAAAAACAGGTCATGCCGAAACATGGCCTGCCGGGTGAAAATGCCACCTGTTTTCAATCGTCCAGCAAATCTGCAAGAAAGCCCGCCAACCCGCCATCTTCTTCCTCCTTCTGAGCCTTGTCCAAAATATCGCTGGAGACCACGCCGTTCTGCCCGTTGATGAGGACAAGGTGTTCGCGCCCGTCGAAGGGGAGTTCGGTCATCCATACGGGGAGCAGGTTGAGCTTGAACGAGTCGATTGCCAGGTTTGCAGACGAGGTGTGGACGATGCCGGGGTTGTTGATCAAATGCGGGAGGTCGTTCTTGTACTTTTTGTAGACCTGGCTCCGCGCGTCGAGCGACGCATCCGCCATCGGCACGTCGTAAATTTCGGCGGGCCAGTCTGCAAGAAAACGCGCGTCGTAAGGTTTGATGGCAGAAAGGTCGAAAGAGCCGATCAACTTCAGAAAAACGGCAGATGGTTTCTTCGAGGCGGGCAGGGGCAGGTCGTTGACCATCAACGGATATTGGTCTGTCATGCGGATGACCTGTCTTTCGCCGCGCCGACCAAACATCTGGTCGTCGGAGACCACCATTTCGTAGGTGTAGTCGATTGCGCCGCCCACGTCGAAAGTCCAGAGCGGAAGGTAAAGTCCGCGCGGAAGTTCCACCTGCTTTTCGGGCGCGAAGCCGTTTCCCTCCACCCAATCTACCAGCAATTTGATGGCGCGTTTTTGATTGAAGGCGTGCGGGATGATGCCGTCGGGGGCGAGCAATTCCTTTGCCTTGTCGAGGCTGACCACGTGCGGTGAGGCGCAATAGGCGCAGGAGGCTGAAATCTGTTTTGGCGGCAGGATGAACTCTGCGCCGCAGCCGTTGCAATGGAAGACCTGCTCCTGAAGCGGCTTGCCATGTCCGCGTGCGGTTGCCATGGCGACGATGAAGTCTTTCTCCTCCGCCTCCTGCGATGGAACCCCAAGAACCTGACCGCGCGTGCAGTAGTCGCAGACCAGGGTTTGACCATCGGGCGCGAATGCCATGCGTCCGCCGCATTTGGGACACATGAAGCGGTCTGCATCTGCCTTGCGCTGACCGTCTGGGGCGGCGGGCAATTTGTCGGGGTTGACTACTTCGTCGGCTTTGAGTTTGCCGTCCACAATTGCCAGCGCGCGCCGCGCCCGCGAATGTCGCATGTCGTGCGAGAGGCAATTCTCCAGCGCCTTGCGTTTTTCGACCGGGTCGGCGGTAATCTCGCCCATCCAAAACCATGCCTCTGCGAGAACCTCGTGCGAGCCAGACATGTAGATGGCGCGGTCAAAATAGCGGTGGGCTGCTTCTTTGCTGCCAGCCTTCGCCTCGATAATTCCAGAGCGGAGAAGTTCCTTGGCGTATTCTTCCTGCATAAAACCTCAACTCCTCACAATCGCATCGGTCATCTTTGCCACCCGCGCCATTTCCTTCACGTCATGCACGCGGATGATGTCTGCGCCGCGCGCGATGCCCACAGCCATGCTTGCCGCCGTCCCTTCGATACGCTGATCGGCGGGCAGGTTGAGGGTGAAGCCGATGAACGATTTGCGGGACGTGCCAAGCAGGATGGGGTATCCCAACTTGCAGATTTGGTCCAGCCGATTGACCAGTTCCAAATTATGCTCGCGCGTTTTGCCGAACCCGATGCCTGGATCCAGAATAATGTGCGAGTCGGCAATTCGGGCTTTGTGAGCGATTTCCACGCAGTCGAGTAATTCCCGCTTTACATCTTCGACCAGGTTTTGATATTCCGAACCCGCGTAGGCATTGCCCAGCTTTTCGCGCACTTCCACGCTGACGGGGTTGCTGCGGTTGTGCATCAGAATCACAGGCGCGTTGTATTTTTTTGCGACAAAAGCAAGCTCATCGTCTGCGCGGAGTCCCCACACATCGTTGACGATATGCGCGCCAGCCTTGAGCGCCTCTTCGGCGACCAGTGCCTTGTAGGTGTCGATGGAGATGATGGCTTCGGGGAAGTTTTGATGCAGCGCCTGAATGATGGGGATGACGCGTTCCATCTCTTCGTTGGCGTTGACGGG
>CAILWD010000107.1 GCA_903837815.1 uncultured Chloroflexota bacterium
AGAAGTTCCCACCCCAACACCCATCCCCATCCCCGAAGAGCCTGTCCGACGCTGGTGGCAATTGCCTCTCACGCTTCCGCGCCCCGATGACCCCGAACCCATCCAACCTGTCGTCGTCCCGCCAGTGGAGGTTCCCATTCAAGAACCCATCGTACCCGTCTCATATCCCTTCTGGACGACCTTCCTCCTCGGTCTCCTGCTGCTGCTCTTCACCTTCCTGCTTCTCCTCGACCCCCGCCCCGCGGCATATCGTTCCCTGACCCGTTGCCTGAGTGCAGCGATTAGCGATTAGCCGTTAGCAGTTGGCTAAAAGCTAACAGCTAACTGCTTCCCACTTTTCACTTTTCACTTTTCACTTCCACAAAGGAGCCTCCCATGACTTTCGAACTTTCCACCCTTCTTCTCGTCCTTCTGCTTGCCGTCATCCTCGCGGTATACAACCAGCGCCAGGCGTCCGCATTGCGCGGCGTCGAGCGGTTGGTACAGGACTTTGTCGCCATGCAAATCCGCGACCGCCGCACGCGGCACATCGAGGGACTTGCCACCCGTATCGACCCGCTGGACTGGCTTGCACGCCAGGTCAGCGCGGAATTGGAACAGCCTGTATCCATCAGCGAGGTCATGCGCGTCGTGCATGAGATTCGCGCTGTGGAGTTACGCGCCTCGAGCGGACAGCGCGTGATCGTCTCCACCCTGCCCAAGTCGGACATCATGCGCTTCGACCGTCGTTTGCGCTCTGCGGGAAAACAGAAGAATGCCGCCGAACGCGTGGCGTCCTTCGCCTCGCGTCCGCTGCTGGGCAAATCGCGCTGGGGCTGGGGCGTGCAGACCATCGAGCGCGTCATGTCGCAGACCCATGAATTCTTCGACCTCGAAGCCGAAGCGGTTGCCGAACGTCTCGGCTTGAAATGGGACAAGCCTTCGCGCTTGTGGTTCCATGTTGTCAAATGATCTTGGCATTCTCGCTGCCCTGTTGCCTGTCCTCATCCCTGCGGGGATTCAAGACTGGCGCAGGGGGGAGGTCAGCAATTGGATCACCATCCCGCTCTTTTGCCTGGGCGTGATCGCTGCCGTGCTGCGCATCTTTCTTTCCAATGACATGCTGACGAGCGTCATGTTGTTTGCGATGTCGGTCAGCACGCTTGCGGCATTCAAGGGCTGGATGGGCGGCGCGGACTGGAAGGTCTTGATCGGTCTGTTTGGTTTGTATCCAATTGCAGGATTCGCGGCATTGATCATTGCTGGCGTATGGGGCGCTGTCCTCATGCTGGCGACAAAGAATCGCAATGCCCGTTTCCCCGGCGTGACCGCCTTCGTTTTCGCAGCCTGCTTGACAGTTCTCGGGAAGGTCTCTATAATCCTCTTGAATTGAGGTGTGATTTTCCCTGGGAAAATCGCGCCTTTTTTTGTTGCCATTTTCAAGTTCGCTCACCACAAAGTGTCACAACGGTACACAAAGGAAATGCAAAGTTTTTCTTTGTTCGTGCCTTTCGTGTATTTCGTGGAG
>CAILWD010000108.1 GCA_903837815.1 uncultured Chloroflexota bacterium
CGGTATCGAGGAGGATATGTTTGGTCATCCAAACCGTCCCATGATGTAATCTTCGGTCTTCTTTTGCTTTGGTGTGGTGAAGATTTGTTTACCCTCTGCGTATTCCACCAACTCACCCGCCAGGAAAAAGGCGGCATGATCCGCTGTCCGCGCGGCTTGCTGGATGGAATGCGGCACGAGAATGATGGTGTATTCCTTCTTCAACTCCTGCAAGGCGGCTTCCACTTTGCCCGTCGAGATCGGGTCAAGGCCAGAGGTGGGTTCATCGAGCAGAACGATTTCAGGCTGCAAAGCCAGCACACGAGCGAGGCAGACGCGTTGTTGTTGTCCGCCGGAGAGGGCGATGGCAGGGTCATTCAAGCGGTCTTTGACTTCGTCCCAGATTGCGGCAAGTTTCAAACTGCGTTCCACTGCTTCGTCCAGCTTCGACCTGCGTTTTTCGCCCGCAAGGTCAAGCGCGTACGTTATGTTGTCGCGGATGCTCATCGGCAGTGGGACAGGACGAGCAAAGACCATCCCTACCTTGCGGCGCAGGGCAATGACATCCGTCTTCGGGTCGAGGATGTTTTCCCCGTCAATGAGGATTCGCCCCGAACTGGCTTTGACTTCAGTCAGGTCGTTCAAGCGGTTAAGACAGCGCAACAGCGTGGACTTGCCGCCGCCTGCAGGCCCAAACAAGACGGTCACGGCATGTTCGCGAATTCCCATGCTGACATCACGCAGGGATTCGGTACCATCAGAATATTGAAGGGAGAGGTTTTCGATGAGGATTTTGTTCATGTGTTTTGTCAAACGACCATGGACCATTGACGATGGACGATGAAACCTCGCCTAGATTAGGTCGTCTTCTCCATAGGAAGGTGCATCTTCACGAATTTTGTATTGCGGGGTGGATAAAGTTTTTCGAAAAACTTGAAATTTTCGCGCAAGTAATTGCGATGTTTCGTAAGTTTTCTGCAAAAGGCTCTCTTCTTGAAGATAACCTCTTCGCTGAATAATATGTTGGCAGGCAACCGTTTCTACTAAAGAGCGAATCGCCATTCCTAAAAATCTTGCCTGCTCTGCGTCGCTTTGCCCTGTGGAACCTTCTGCAATATTGAGCGAGATGGATGTGGCTGCTCGAACAATTTGCGACTTCAAATTGTATTCTTTACTCTTGGGAAGTTTTCCAGCCAAATCATAGATTAGGTCTATGTATTCCAAAGAAAGTTTCCAAACATCCAGTTGCTCAAATTTATAGGGCATGGTCAATCATCCATTGTCCATCGTCAAAAACTACCACTGCCTTTTCGCCCTCGCCCGTGAGCGGATAACGGTGGCAATCACATTCATAGTCAGCACGAAGACGATCAAAACCAGCGCGGTTCCGTACTGGATTTGAATCGGCATTTCGGGGACTTGGGTGGAAATGACGAACAGGTGGTAGGGCAATGCCATTGTCGCGTCGAAAGGAGATTGAGGCAGGCGGGGAAGGAAGAACGCCGCGCCCGTGAAAAGAATCGGGGCGGTCTCACCAGCGGCACGTTCCAAACCGAGGATGACGCCTGTCAGAATGCCGGGCAGGGCTTCCTTCAAAATGATTCGGCTGATGGTCTGCCAGCGTGTCGCGCCAAGGGAGATACTGACCGTACGGAAGGACTGCGGCACGGCGCGCAACGCCTCCTCCGAAGTGCTGATGATGACGGGCAGGGTCATAATCGAAAGCGTGAGCGAAGCGGCAAGGATGGATGTGCCAAATTGCAGAAACAGCACGAAGAGTCCCAAGCCGAACAAGCCATACACCACCGAGGGGATTCCCGCCAGGCTGATGATCGCCAGTCGAATGAGACGGGTCAAGCGGTTGTCTTTGGCGTACTCCGCGAGGTAAATCGCGGCGGCAATCCCCAACGGGACGGAAAAGACCGCAGTACCGAGAGTCAGATAAAGCGTGCCGATGATGGCTGGCAGGATTCCGCCCGCGCGCATTCCGTCATGCGGAAAGCCAGAGAGGAATTCCCACGAAATGCCAGGGCTGCCTTTTGTAATTATGAAAATGAGCGTGCCGATGATTGGCAGCACGGTAAACACCGCCATAAGCGTGATGGCGATAAATCCAAGCCGCTGGACGGTGTGACGGTTGTGTGCGAAGAATTTGAGCATAGGCTAGGACAAAATCCTCTCCGCCCGTTTCCTGGCGCGGAAGATGACAGATGAGGCGACGACGTTCACCGTCAACGAGATGAGGAATAAGACCATGCCAATGAAAAACAGGGTATGGTAGTGGACGCTGCCGTTCGCGACTTCGCCCATCTCGGCGGCGATGGTGGCGGTCATCGTGCGGACGGGGGAGAAGAGGCTGCCAAGTTTGATCGCCAGCACGGGCGCGTTGCCTGTGACCATCATCACGGTCATGGTTTCGCCGATGGCGCGTCCCACACCGAGCATGATGGCTGTCAGCACGCCTGACTTGGCGGCGGGAAGAGTCACCCGCCAGATGGTCTGCCATTGGGTCGCGCCCAATGCCCAGGCTCCTTCGCGGTAGCTGCGCGGAACCGAGTCGAGGGCGTCTTCGGCGACGGAAACAACCGTCGGGACGGCAATCCCGCCCAGGAGCAACGACCCAGTCAGGGCGGTGAGTCCAGTTGGCAGGTCGAGAAAAACTCGCAGGAACGGGGATAGGACAAGGATTCCCAAAAATCCCATTACCACGGAGGGAAGTCCGCCGAGAAGTTCCACCAGCGGCTTGAGAATTTCGCGCATCCAACGCGGGGCAATCTCCGAGATGTAAACCGCCGTGCCGATCCCAAATGGGACGGCAACCAGCGCCGCGCCGAGGGTCACGACGAGCGAGCCCGTGATGAGCGGCAGGATGCCAAAATAATTTTCGATGGGATACCAGCGAATGCCGAACAGCGAACTCATGTCCACTTCGCCGAGCGTGGGCAAACCTTCACGCAGGAGGAAGAAGAAGATGAGCGCGACAAAAAGAATGGCGGAATAGCCGCTTGCCTTGATGGCTCGTGTGATGACGAATTCACGCCAGTTTAGGGATTTTTCCATAACTCCTCAAAAGACCCTAAAGGTTTTGGAAACCTTTAGGGTCTGATTATTTCGATACAGGCACAAAGCCCAACTCCGCGACGATCTCCTGCGCTTCATCGGAAAGAATCCAATCGAGGTATTTCTTGATGAGTCCCGCAGGTTCGCCGTCGGTATACATATAAAGGTCGCGCGCGATGGGATAGGTTTTATTGTTCACGGTTTCGATGGCAGGCAGAACGTACGCGCCGCCAGTTTCCTCCGCAATCGCGATCATCTTCAAATCGTCAGGGACATAGCCCAGCCCGTCGTAGCCGATGGCATTCGGGTTGTCGCGTACTTCGGAAATAATTCCCTCGGACGACGGGAGCAGGAGCGTGTCCATCGAGAACAGGGTCTTGTCTTCCTTGCTTCCCATCCGCAAAACGGTTTCCAGAAAATAAACGTGCGTGCCTGAATTGGTCTCACGCGAAAGTTTGACAATCGGACGGTCTTCGCCGCCGACCTCAGTCCAGTTTGTGATTTTGCCGCTGTAAATATCGGAGATCTGCTGGAGGGTCAACTCGCTGACGGGGTTTTCGGGGTTGACGATGACCGCAATTGCATCGCGGGCGATGATATGTTCGACGGGATTCACGCCCTTTGATTTTGCCTCAGCCACTTCTTCATCTTTGATCTTGCGCGACGCGTTGGCGATTCCCACCGTCCCGTTGACCAGCGCCGCGATGCCCGTCCCCGACCCGCCGCCTGTCACTGATATGCGGACGTCTGGATACTCGCTTTGATATTTCTCCGCCCATGCCAGCGCCAGGTTGACGATGGTGTCCGAACCTTTGTTTTCGATGTACTGCGCGGAATTCTCGGAAGCAGCTTGCGCCGAGTTGGAAGCACAAGAGGATATGAAAAATGAAAAAAGAAGGAAAAGGGGAAGGAGGCGTTTCATCGGGACGGGATTATAAGCGATTCAGCGATTCAGAGAGTTAGCGAATCAGCGAGTCGGCGAGTCAGCGATTCGGCGGTTTTTTATCCTTCATCTTTCATAATTCATCCTTTCCCCTCCGCTTTCTGATAAAATTTCATCCATGACATTCCTTCCCGCCTTTTCCGTCCAGAATATGGACTTTTACTACAGCGGCGTCAAGAAGACGCTTTCGAACATCAACCTCGAAATCCAGCCGCAAAAAGTAACCGCGCTGATCGGTCCTTCGGGCTGCGGCAAATCCACTTTTTTGCGCTGCCTCAACCGCATGAATGACACCATCCACGGCACGCGGGTCGATGGGAAAATCCTGCTCAAAGGCGAGGACATCTACAGCCCCGACATGGATGTGGTCACCCTACGTCAGCGGGTGGGGATGGTCTTCCAAAAACCGAATCCTTTTCCCCAATCCATTTACGACAACGTGGCGTTCGGTCCGCGCGTGATGGGTATGGACGTGGATTTGGATGAGGTGGTGGAAACCAGCCTGAAACGCGCCGCCCTGTGGGATGACGTGAAGAACGACTTGAAAGCCGATGCGATGGGATTGGCGCTTGGACAGCAGCAGCGGCTTTGCATCGCCCGCGTGGTGGCGGTCAAACCCGAAGTGATTTTGATGGACGAGTCCACCTCGGCGCTGGATCCAATCGCCACCCTGCGCGTGGAAGAGTTGATCGCCGAACTCAAAGAGGATTACACCATCGTCATCGTCACGCACAACATGCAGCAAGCTGCCCGCGTCTCCGATTTCACGGGACTGTTCTGGCTGGGCGAACTGGTGGAATTCTCAGTCACCAGCGACATGTTCACCCGTCCCAAAGAGGAATTGACCGAGGCATATATCACAGGCAGGATGGGCTAATTTAAGTTAATTTGTGGAGGGTTTTCCTGGAATCTGCTGGCGCTTGCCTGGCTATTTGCATCCCGCATCTAAATCTCATCCACCCGCCAGACTTCTTCGCCGAACAACTTTTTGAGTTGCGCCAGCAGTTCGGGACAAATGCGCGTGGTGTCGTTGGGGAAGTCGATTAGAAAACCCTTGCTCTTCTCGAAGATGTGAAAACTGAATTTATCGCGCCCGTGTTGGGCGGTGAGAAGTCCGTGCAGGGTTTTGATGCGGCGCTTGTCGCGTTCGTGGTCGCCGGTGGAACGCAGGGTGATGGTCAACTGGCGCGGGGGATGTTCCTTGTCCTTGTTTTCCATTGCCAGCGGCACATACATCGAAGGGCGCTCGGCGGACTCGATTTCCGCCAGCGCAGTCACGGCGCGAGTCATCAGCGGCGGGGTGACAGGCTCGTTTTTCTTGAACTTCGGCTCAGGCTTGGCGGCAATCGCAGCTTCCTCGAAAGATGGCTGCCATTCCGCATCCCAGCCATCGGGGAAGTTATCCGGCGGCGGGGGCGTATCGCCTAAACCGTCGTAGTCTACGGGTTGGGAAGTTGGAAGGTTGGAAGGTTGGCTGGCTCGCTGACTCGC
>CAILWD010000109.1 GCA_903837815.1 uncultured Chloroflexota bacterium
TCCGCTTTATTTTCGCTTCCACTTGACTTGCGCGTGTTGGTTGTGGACGACAACAGCCCGGACGGCACTGGGCATCTGGCAGACGAACTGGCAATCTCCCACCCGAACCGTGTAACCGTGCTTCACCGCCCCGGCAAACTCGGGTTGCGCTCAGCCTACTTGAATGGTTTTCAAAAAATTTTGGAGACCGACGCGCAAGCCATAGTCCAAATGGACGCCGACTTTTCCCATGATCCATCTGCGTTGGTTGAGATGGCAAAACTACTGGAGACGCATGACATGGTGTTGGGCTCCCGTTATGTCAAAGGGGGCTCAGTGGATCAGCGCTGGCCCCTTTGGCGAAAAGGTCTTTCTGCGTTTGGAAATTATTATGCGCGCACAATTTTAGGCTTGTCCCTGCGCGACGTTACCACGGGGTATCGCATGTGGCGGCGCGAAACCTTGCAGCAGATTCCATTTGAACGCATCCAGTCAAGCGGGTATATATTTCTCGTGGAAATGGCATATCTTACGCATTGCCTTAATTTCAAAATCGGCGAGACCCCAATCTATTTTGCCGACCGACGTTGGGGAAAGTCGAAGATGTCGTTTAAGATTCAAGCCGAGGCGGCCTTTCGTGTCTGGCAGGTTTTATGGAATTATCGTGATTTGAAGAAGGCGGGGAAATTGGGCAGGCTATAGATTCTCATTTCAGCGGCATCAATTTTCACCCCAATCAGGCCGGGGATAAACGTTAACCTGAATAAGTCGCTAAATAGGGTTTTCCTTTAAACCAAAAAGTCCCGCAAATTTAAAAAACCTGCAGGACTTTTTGGTTTCTCATCCTTTTTGTATCGGCAGTTTCGCGTGCCGCCATGCAGTCAGACCGCCCTGCATGTCGAAGACGCTAAAACCTTCCCTGGCTAGTATCTTTGCCGCAGACCTGCTGCGACTCCCCGTGGCACAGACGCATACAATCTCACGTCCCTTTGGCAGTTCACCCAGATGCTTGTAAATCTCGGTCAATGGGATCAATTTTGCTCCCTTGATATGCGATTGGCGGAATTCGTCAGGCTGGCGCACATCGACAATCAAAGGGTGCTTTCCAAATTTCATTTTTTCATTCAACTCGGTCGGCGTAATTTTGGGGATTGAAGGGCCAAACAAGCGGGAAAGGAAACTCATGAATTTTTCTCCAATGCGTTGAATAATATGTTGGAATTATAACCCGCCCCGTCTATTGTCCCCAGCGCGGTTGGGAATCGCAATAATCATTCGTGGTCAGACGGCGCAGATCTGAGCCATCGATGCGCATGACGTAAATTTCACAGCCGCCCTCGTCGCCGAGGCGGTCATAATATGCCGTGAAGGCAATCCACTGACCATCGGGGGAAAAGGAAGGGTCTTGCGCATTTCCACCCGCCGGAGAAATCACATGCGCGTTCAAACCATCGGCGGCCAAGAGATAAATCTCACGATTACCGGGGTCGCCGCCAAAGGCTGCAATCCACTGTCCGTCCGGTGACCAATCGCCCCGCCCACCCACCGTCAAACTGCCGACGCGGTGCAAACCTTTTCCATTAAGACGGCTCGCAAACAATTGAACAGTCCCATCCATATCCGAGACGAAGAGAACACTGCCTCCATCGGGAGACCAGGTCGGGTCCCAGCCGGTGGAGCGTGAAATCTTGTCGGCATCCGCCCCTTTGCGTCCCATCATCCAGATAACGGTTTGCGTGGCGTTAACCGAGGTACGGCTGAAGATAATGGATTTCCCATCCGGTGAAATCTCCGGCGCGCTAAGACTGCCGAGGTTGTTGGTTAACTGAGTCGCCTTACCCGAAGCCAGGTTCAGCTCATAGATATCGAATACCTTCGATTTTTCAAAGGCGGCATAGACCACGCTTTTACCGTCGGGAGACAGGGAGGGATAATAATGCTGGCGGGCATCGTCGGTGGTCAGGCGGCGGAAGCCTGAGCCGTCGGCATTGATGATGCAGATTTGACTGGTGGACATCGTCCCAAACATTTGACAGGTGTAAACGATGCGCCCTTTGGGCTGGCTGCCAGACGAGAAGATTGGCTCACCCGTCGAGTTAACCGGGGTGGAGAGAAAAACCGAAGTGGCGATTTGGGCTGGTTCGGTGGAAACAGAATTCCCCGGCAGCGGAGTGGAAGCCGCAAGCGTGGCAAACAGGTCGGTGGTTGGGGTCGGGCTGGTAATCCCGAAGTTACAGGCAAGCAGGGCTAGAAAAATTCCAATTAAAAAGAAAAGGCGCTTTTTCATATTTTCCTCTTTTGGAGATATTTTACTCGCCAATGCTCATCGCCCCCAAAACTCGCTGACGCGCGCCTTCGATATGTTCGAGCATGACCGCCTTTGCCTGAGCCGGGTCGCGCCGGCGGAACGTCTCCACGATGCGGCGGTGTTCACCCAGCGACTCACCCACATGCCCATCCCTCAGCCAGGCGGCATAATTGAAACGGGTCGCCACCTGGTGCAAGTGCAGCAGATACTTGCTGAGATAGCGGTTACCCGTTGCTTCCGCCAGAATACAGTGGAAGTCGTAGTCGAGATCGGCAAGTTGTGAAAAGTCATTTCGAGAAGATTCGGCCAGCCCAACAATTTCATCGAGATGGGCAAACTGCTCTTCGGTCAGGCGACGGCAGGCAAGCGAAGCCGCCGAGCCGATGACCATGCCCATCGCGTCCATCATCTCGATAAAGTCGAAGACCGCCAGTGGAGTGATGACCGCTCCGTGTTGGGGAATCATCTTCAAGAGCGACTGCTCCGCGAGGCGCTGGAATGCCTCCCTCAGCGGGGTGCGACCCCAGCCGTATTTTTTCATTAACGTGGATTCGCTCACGGCGGAGCCGGGTTCCAGTTCGAGGGTCAAAATCAGGCGGCGGAGTTCGGCTTCCACCTGGTCGCTGGCGCGGGGTTTGGGGGCGGTTGTTTTTTTTGTCATAGTCGGGACAGGTCTTTCAGATTAGGCAGGATGCCTACGATATTCGGCGTCTCGTTAGGACAGATACTTTCGCTATTGCGGGAGACCTGTCCTTACGGTTGGGACAGGTCTTTCAGATTGGGCAGGATGCCTACGATATTCGGCGTCTCGGTAGGACAGGCGCTTTTGCTATCGCGGGAGACCTGTCCTTACGGTTGGGACAGGTCTTTCAGATTGGGCGGGATGCCTACGATATTCGGCGTCTCGGTAGGACAGGCGCTTTTGCTATTGCAGGAGACCTGTCCCTACGTTCATTTTACAACAATATCCGATAAATATACAAATTGGATATTTTATTGACAGACTCACCCGCTGGGGGTATATTTTCGACATGGTGAGCGGAATAATTTTCGATATTAAGAAGTATTCCATCAATGATGGCCCCGGCATTCGGACGACGGTCTTTTTGAGCGGATGTCCGCTCTCGTGCTGGTGGTGTCACAACCCCGAAAGTCAATCGCGGACGCCTGAGCTGCTCTACCGCTCCAACCGCTGCCTGGCTTGCGGCGCGTGCGTGGAGGTTTGCCCGGAGGGAGCGATTTCCCTGGCATGTCATTGCGAGGAGGGTGCGCGAAGCGTCCCGACGAAGCAATCCCAAACAATGCAAGAGATTGCTTCGGGCAAAGATCAAGATCGCCCTCGCAATGACATTATCACCGACCGCGAGAAATGTACGGGCTGCCAGACCTGTGTCTCGGTTTGTTATTCAAGCGCGAGACAATCATCGGGATACGAAACCACCGTCAACGAGGTGATGGCGCAGGTGAAGCGGGAGATTCCGTTTTACGACGAATCAGGTGGCGGCGTGACTTTCTCCGGTGGCGAGCCGTTGATGCAGCCAACTTTTCTCTCGAAATTATTGAAAGCCTGCCGCCAGGAGGAAATCCACACCACGGTGGACACGAGCGGCTTTGCCAACTGGAACGTCTTCGAGCAGATTCGCGGGGATGCGGATTTATTCCTCTTCGATTTGAAACACATGGACGGTGTCCGCCACCGCGAAGTGACGGGAGTTCCCAACGAAGTGATTTTGGACAACCTGAAAAAGCTCGCCGAGCGCGGACATAAAATCCTTGCGCGGATTCCGCTGATTCCCGGTATCAACGACGACGAAGAAAACCTGCACGCCAGCGGAAAATTCCTCGCCAGCCTGCCCAGCCTACAAGGCGTGGAGTTGATGGGTTACCACGACATCGCGCAAGCCAAATACGAAGCCCTCGGCTGGGAATACAAATTGCCCAACACCCACCCCCCCACCGAAGAAGCCATGAGTCACGCGGCGAAAGTTCTAACGAGTTACAGGTTACAAGTTACCATCAGATAGCCAGTTCTTATTCACCCTTCATATTTCATCCTTCATCCTTTCCCCGGAGGTTCCCATGCCAATTACAGACCGTGTCA
>CAILWD010000110.1 GCA_903837815.1 uncultured Chloroflexota bacterium
CAGTCGCTGTTGCGGTAGGCGAATCTCTCGCGCTTTTGGATGGCTTGCTTGTAATTCTTTTCCATCTCGTCGTGAGCGGCTGGATTAAAGGACAAACTGGCTGAACGATATTCGAGGTCGTCACGCACGAAGGCGTATCCGCCGAAGCCGAGTTCCGCAATTTTGGCGTAGCCTGTGCTGTACAAAATCACATCTACTGTGGTGTGAGGCGGCTCCAGGTCGGGGACACAGAGACAGCGGTCGTCCAGAATCAGCAAGTCGGGCGCGGAATGTTTCAGCGTGGAGAAAAAATCCAAAGGCGTGGATTCCGCTCCGTAGGGGTGGGCAAACAGCAGCCCGCCAAATTCGCCGCGCCTGACTTTCTCCTCCGCCTGATTCAAATCCATGTGCAGGGTGGCGGGCGAAATATCCACAAACGAAAACGGGATCCGCGCCTTGAAAAAAGTAATCGGGACGATGGGACAAATATTGGCAGGCAGCAACCAGGGACGAAGGTCCGCCCGCCCGACGAGGAGGTTATACAAAATCGCCGAAGCGCGGGAGGCTTGGACAAGTTTCATGAGTTTGTTACCACTGCGGTCATAGAGAAAACCGTTTGAACCACTGAGACACGAAGGCACGGAGTTTTTCTTTTGGTTTTCTCGGCGTCTCCGCGCCTCCATGGTTAGGCATTTGGCACAGTGGTATCACACGTCCTTGCGGACGAGAATGGTGAAATCATACAAGCCGTAATCGTGGAGCAGAGCCACGTTGCGTGAAAAGTTGCGCTTGCAGAAGTCGAAGAAAAAGAGCGGGTCGCCGTAGAACAGATCGGGGCGCTGTGCCATGCGGTCGGCATCGGAATATTTGGTGAGCATATTGAAGGAAAAGCCCTTCGAGCAAAGCGCGTTCATGCGCGGCAGAGTCTCGCAGACAAAGTTTTGCCAGTCGCCATAGGGCGCGTCGAGTCTGATGTTGAAAATGCCAGCCGCCACAAGGTAATCGGCAACTGGTAATTCTTTCTCGTCAGCCGTGAAATGCGCGTTTGGAAACGCCTTGAATTTCTCACGCCCCGCGATGACCATTTTCTCTATCAAGTCCACGCCGCAATATTCGAAGTCCCAGTTACGCTGCTGGAGAAACTCGAACATCGCTCCGTAGCCGCAGCCGTAATCCGTGACCGAAAATTTGCCCGCAGGGTTAATCACCTTGACCAATTCCGCAAAGCGGATTTGCTGCGCCTGTTCGCCATTGTAATCCACGCCTTTGGCGGTCGCGCCGAAGGTTTCCAGTTTTTCGGTGAAGTATTCGTTTAATTTTTTCTGTGTCTCGTCAATGCTCATGGGTGTAACTCCTATGGGATTCACCACGAAGGTTCACAAAGGAACACAAAGGTTTTATTTTTCCTTTGTGAACCTTCGTTCCTTTGTGGTTTAAAGGTAAAGTCGCGCTTCATCGCCCGTCGCGAACAGCAAATCAATCACGCTGACATACGGCTCAAACGGCGGGAACAATTGCGGGTATTCGGGATAATCGTATTTTTTATATTCGAGGCGAATGCCTTCGTTTTCCAACAACTCAGGGATAAGATAGGCTTGCGCGGCGGGCCCCGACAAATAAACGCTGGCGTTCACCTGCTTGAGGATTCCCACCAGCCGCTCAGTCTTCGCGCCTTGCGGATGGAACTCCCGCGAAAACTGGATGGGCGTCTCGATTTGTAAATGTCCGCAGACCCAACGGATGAGGCGAAGATTCAACTCCGAGATGGTGGCGGCAGGTTCGAGCAGGAGTCCGCTGAGTTGGGTGAAGTACGGCTCAAAGTGTGGCGCGGGGCGGTACGTCTCGCG
>CAILWD010000111.1 GCA_903837815.1 uncultured Chloroflexota bacterium
CGAACTGCGCCATCAACACATCGTAGATGGTCGCCACCGTCACTTTGCCGTTTGCGGTTTCGATGGTTCGCACGGGGATATTGCGCTGGAAGGATTTTCCTTCGCCGAACTCCGCAAACGAAACGGACAGTTGTTCCGTCGCCCCAAGGAAGGTCAGTCGCGGACGAATCTCGCTTCCATCCAGACCATCCTTCGGTTCCAGATTCCACTGTCCCTTCTGTTTTTGCCAGCGGAATCCGAGACTGCCCTGCGGCATACGCGGCGCGTCACTGATTTCATCCCAGACTAAAAATTTCCACTCGCCGTTTTCCACGTCGCGGGTGCGCTCCACTTGCGCGGCGCGAATCATCCGCCCAGGCACATGCTTCCCATCCACCTCATTGATTTCAACCAGGAAGGGCGCGTCGGAATATCGTCGCAAGTAATCCAAAAAGAAAGGCGTCGGGTTTTGATAATGAAACTCGTTCATGATGACGTGATTGACCGCCATCCAGAACGCGCCGTCCTGCCCCGCGTTGACGGGAACCCACCAGTCCGCGTACTTGGCGACCTGATTGAAGTCGGGTGCGAAGACCACCAACTTGGTCCCGTTGTGACGGGCTTCGGCGGCGAAATGCACATCGGGCGTGCGCGTCATGCTCATGTTCGATCCGACCGAGGCGATGAACTTGGCGTTGTACCAATCGGCACTTTCCGCCACATCGGTCTGCTCGCCCCATACTTCGGGACTGGCGGGCGGCAGGTCGCTGTACCAGTCGTAGAAGCTCATGCTCACGCCGCCCAACAACTGCATGAAGCGGCTCCCGCCCGCATAACTCAGCATGGACATGGCGGGAATAGGAGAAAAGCCGATGATGCGATCGGGTCCGTATTTTTTGACGGTGTACATGGTGGAGGCGGCGATGATCTCCAGAACCTCATCCCATTTTGCGCGGCGGAATCCGCCCTTGCCACGCGCCTGATGGAAGGACTTGCGGGCGGCTGGGTCTTCCATAATGCTTGCCCATGCCTCGACGGGGTCGCTGTGCTTCTTCTTTGCATTGCGCCACAAGTCCATCAGCACGCCGCGCATGTACGGATACTTGACTCGCACAGGGCTGTACTGATACCACGAGAAGGAAATGCCGCGCTGACATCCGCGCGGTTCATACGGCGGCAGACCAGACTCCAGGGTGGGATAATCCAGCGCCTGCAACTCCCAGGTGACGATTCCATCTTTGACGTAGATCATCCACGAACAACTGCCCGTGCAGTTGACGCCGTGCGTGCTTCGCACTACGCGGTCATGCTGCCAGCGATTCCGATAAAACTCCTCCCACTGGCGGGCTTGCGGATTGGCAATCTCTTCGATCCAACTCATGGCAACTCCTTCTGTGCTTTATTGACCAACGCCCTGCGGACACTGCGCAAGCGTCCACGATAGATGAAACCAAGCGCCCCAATCGCCGCGACGAATCCAGCAAGACTAATGCCGAGGACGAGCAACTCTTTGTCGGATTCTGGCTGCCCAGCAGAGGCTTCGAGGAAGACAACCAAATCGGCTTGCTCCTCCGCTGTCAGCGGGAAATCCGCATAAATTGGCAACATGACAGGCGAGAGGCTTGGTCCCGCGTTGGACAGGATTTCCAGAATTTCCGCCTGACTGCGGCGGGTGGAGACGTTGGTCAGGTCTGGTCCCATCGCCCCGCCGCCGAGCAACCCGTTCTCGCCGACGTTGTGACAGCCCATGCAGGGAGGTCCGCCGCTCTCGAAATGATGGTTTCCCATAAACAAAGCCCGCCCGTTTTCCACATCTCCAGCGGCAATCGTTTCGGCGGAAACGGGTTCGGCGGGCTTGCTTTCGGGCACAGACATGCACCCGACAAGCAGAAATGCAAAAATCAAAACGAAGAAAAATTTACCGCTTCTGTGTATCATGGGTGTCGCAAACTCCTGATTATCTCGATGGTGTCACATTAAGACTGAAACCAAAGTTCCAAACCACAAAGGGACGAAGGGACACGAAGGAAAACCTTTTGCTCTCCTTTGTGACCCGTTGTGAACTTTGTGGTAAATATTTTGAAATGTGACATCATCAACTATGAAGGGTGTTGGGCAACGCAACTGCGGATCGTTTCCAGCAGGTCGGCGCCGCGGGCGGGTAGGGTGTGTGTCGAAAAGAGACGGAAGACGTTCTCGCTCAGCCCAGTACGAATCACGGACAATTCTGGATACTGCTCTAAAATGGATTTGGTCAACTCCGTGGCGGATTCGCTTTGCAGGTCCTCGTCCGCAATCACAACCACCGAAGGTTTTGCCTCCGCCAAACGCTGGCAGATATCCTGGTCGCCCAAGTTCCACGGGCCCAACAGTTCCATCTCTTTTTCGCCGCGCAGAACCATCTCCATGCTTTCGCCGAAGAGATGATGGGAACTGATCAACAGGATACGTGGTTTTGACATGAGCGTATGTGACAAAGAATACTTGGAATGGCGCTGTAATCCCATCCTCCCCCATCCTGCTTGTGGAATGAAAAAAGAGTGATTTGGAAATCACTCTTTTTCGAAAAGAATTAGTTCTTTTTGGTTTACAAAATGCCTTTTGCCTGAGCCGCCTTTGTCGCCTCGCGCCGCGTCCGCACATGCAGTTTCGAGAGGATATTTCGGACATGGGTCTTGACCGTATTTAGGCTGATGTTCAGCGTGACGGCAATCTCCTTGTCGGTTGCGCCCCTGGCTGCCTCCACCAAAACCTGATGCTCCCTTTCGGTCAATCCGCCATCGCCTTCCGTCTCTTGAACGCCGCCTTTGCTCAGCCGCCGAAATTCCGAGAGAACGCGTCCCGCCAAACTCGGAGATAATGCGGCTTCCCCGCGCAACGCGCCGCGCAGCATTTCCAGCATGGACTGGGAGCGGATTTCCTTCAACAGGTATCCCTGTGCGCCGTTCTTGAGCGCCCCGAAGAGTTTTTCATCGTCATCGCGGACGGTCAACATGATGATGACCGCTTCTGGCAGGAGTTGTTTGATCTGCCGCGCCGCCTCCAGACCGTCCATGCCGGGCATTTGTACATCCATGAGAATCAAATCGGGCTTTAATTCCTGCGCCTTGACAAAGGCTTCCAAGCCGTCATTGGCTTCGCCCACCACTTGCATGTCGGACTGGGAGCCGATAATTCCCGCCAGCCCCTCACGAAAAAGAGCGTGATCATCAACCAACAATACGCGAGCTTTTTCCATCCTAGATTCCTGTCTCCAAATTCCATATCAACGTGACGGAAGTCCCGCGCCCCGGCGCAGATTGAAGTTCGAGTCTTCCTCCAATGTGCTTCGCGCGCGCCTGCATGATTTGCAGACCGAAATGTCCGCCTGGCGCGGGTTGGGATGTGTCGAATCCCTGACCGTCATCTTCGACCTTCACGAAATATTCTCCGTCATTTTGACCCACCTGCACGCTGACTTGCCTCGCGTTGGCGTGTCGTGCGGCGTTGACCAGAGCTTCCCGCATGATATTGTTTACCTGTTCCTCGACCTGTGGCGAGCATACGGGAAGAGATTTTGCGTCCAGTTGCCAGTCTGATTTCAAGCCATACGTCGTCGCCACTTCATCCAATGTTTCGCGCAGACGGGCGCACAAGTCCTTATTCGCGGGCATCTCGTCCATCAAGTTGTTGATTGCGCGGCGGACATCGCTAGTGGCTTTGCCAATCGTTTCCCGCGTCTTGTGCAGGCGTTCGAGCGCCGCCCCTTCCTGTCCATCGGAGAGGAATCCCACCACCTGGTCGGTCATCAGTCCGAGGTAACTGAGGGTCTGTCCCAGCCCATCGTGCATTTCGGCGGCAACACGGCGGCGCTCTTCCAAAGTCGCTACACGTTCCGCCTGTGCAAAAAGGCGGGCATTTTCCAGTGCAATGGCGGCGACGTTTGCCAGCTTGGTCAGCATGTCCGCCGATTCAGTTGCAAAGCGATTTTCCGCAGGACTGCCCACGCACAAAGCGCCAACAACGCGGTTCCCAATTCGCAGCGGCGCAGCCAGATGGCTGGCGCGATATTCCGCCGATAACATGCGGCATCCGCTTTGGCAGGCTCCCACCCCGCAGATGAGGGCTTGACTGCCTGTCAGAACGGTATCTGCAAATTCATCGTCGGCAAGCATCACATCGCCAATGACCGCATGCTTCGGACCGCTGACCGACTGGAGTTTCAACCAATGCTGGTCTGTATCCACCAGACAGAGCGAAGCCACGTCGCCATCCAGCAGGCTGCGCGCCTTTTCCGTGACCGAGTTCAACACCTGCTGGATGTCGAGCCGCGAAGAGATTTCACTACTGATCTGGTTGAGCATTTCAAGTTCATGCGTGCGCTGGGCGACACGCTGTTCGAGGGTCGTATTCCATTGGATGAGTTCTTCGCGGGCGGAATGGAGACGGGAGCGCATCTCATCGAACGCCTGTGACAACGCCCGCATCTCCAGCGGACCCTCGACCTGAATCTGCGCCTCAAGCCGATTCTCCCCGAGTCTTTTTGCCGCCAAGCCCAAATCCCGCAGCGGTTTGAGCAGTGAACGGCGCGTAATCCATGCGCCTACTGCCAGCAAAGCCAGAGCGCACGCTAAAAACGTAAGTTGAATGGAGCGCAGGCGTTTCACTTTGGCAGTCGAGGCTGCCTCATATAATCGCACCACCACATCGGCTTTCTGAACCAAGGCGTCGGATTGTTGTTCAAGTTTCGGTTGTAGCAAAACAAGATCGCTTGAAGCAGTCATCGCCTCCAGCGTGGAACTGTATTCGTCCCAGACAGATTCCACTTCGCTCAACGCCTCAAGAATCTGCGCGTCTCGTGTGGCTGGCAGGTTGACGACACGATCCGTCAGGTATGGCGCGGTTCCCCCATATTTCAGCGCGGATAAGGTCTGGCGAAAGGTCTGTTCAGATTCCTGCAAGACAACTGTTGAGGAATCGTCCCCGTCCTGCAATTGGATCGCCAGTCGGGTCATTTGCTGCGCCAACATGCGCTGACGTCCCGATAAATTAATAACCAGCGCGTCCTGTTGTTGTGCCTGCAAACCCCAATAGGTGAAACCAACAGAAACAATCACCAGCAAAACGAATGCCGCAAACAGGATGGCGAGTTGAACTTGAAGACGTTGAATCATCGAAAGAAAGAAAAAGTAGCGTTTTGGATGATGTTTTTATTGGACACCGCCTTTTATTATAACATTTGACTTGAACGGTATTTCCCGCTTCAATTGGGCGCTTGCTCAGAATGGATTGTTCGGGTAATCTTGGCGGCAGTCTTGGACATGGTTCGGGCTGTTTTGCAAAATACGAAAAAGTAAAGACGGAGAAATCATGAGCGAAACTTTGGAACTTGCAGAGAAATTGAAGACCGAAGGCGATAAATTTGTCGGTATCTTTTCCGCGCTGACCGACGACCAGTGGCGGGCAGAGGTTTACACCGAAGGCGAGGTGTGGACAGTCCGCAATGTGCTTTCGCATTTTGTCACCTCTGAGCGCGGACTGGTCAAGTTGTTCGAGTCCATCTGTCAGGGCGGAGCGGGCGCGACGGACGATTTCTCGATTGACCGTTATAATACCGAACAGCAGGAGAAGTCCAAAGACCTGATTCCCGCTGAATTGCTCGAACAATATAAAGCCGTGCGCGGTAACTCGGTGAGTTGGGTTTCGAGTTTGAAAGACGAAGAACTCGAAATTAAAGGGCGTCACCCCTTCCTCGGCGAAACCGTTTTGCGCGAGATGATAAAAATGCTCTACCTCCATAACCAGATTCATTATCGTGATTTGAAGAAGGCGATAAGGTAGGCAGGTCGACACGGAACTCATAACTCGTAACTTGTAATTTGTAACTCATTTCATCCTTCAAAACTCATCCTTTCCCATGACCCTCTCACCTTTTAAACTCGAACGCTACTTTGCCAAATACGAATTCAACACTGAATTCCTGCTGTGTTCTTCCGACTGCGAAGCCATGTCCATTGCCGATTTGCTTGCGCTTGAATCAGGTTCGGCAGAAAAATTCCAGTCCACCTGGCTGGGATACACCGAATCGCAGGGAAGTCCCGCCTTGCGCAAGGAAATTTGTGGACTGTATTCCACCATCCAACCCGAAGATGTCCTTGTCCACACGGGCGCGGAAGAGGCGATTTATCTCTTCATGCGCGCCATGTTCAAAGAGAATGACCACGTCATTGTCCACGCGCCGCATTACCAGTCGCTGAGCGAAGTGGCAAAGGGGATTGGCTGTCAGGTCAGTCCGTGGCTGGCGCGGGAGGAACACGGCTGGGCGCTGGACTTGGACGAACTGCGCCACCTCATGCGCCCGTCCACGAAAGCGATTGTGGTTAATACGCCGCACAACCCGACGGGCTGGCTCATGTCCCGCGCCGACTTCGACGAACTGCACAAAATTGCACAGGAGAAAAATCTTCTGCTTTTCTGCGACGAGGTTTACCGCGAGTCGGAATACAACCCCGCTGACCGTCTCCCCGCTGGCTGTGACTACGGCGAGCACGCGGTTTCTTTGGGAGTCACTTCAAAAACGTACGGGCTGGCTGGCTTGCGTATCGGCTGGATTGCCACCAAGAACAAGGATGTTTACCGCAAGATGGCGTTGCTCAAAGACTACACCACCATCTGCAACTCCGCGCCGAGCGAGTTTCTCGCGGAAGTGGCGCTCCGCAACCGCCAGAAACTGATTGACCGCAACCTCGCCATCATTCAGCATAACCTGACCGTGGTTGACAACCTCTTTGCACGTTACTCCTCACTCTTTTCTTGGATTCGCCCCAAAGCTGGCTCGATGGGATTCCCGAAACTACTCAACGGCGACATCGAAAGATTCTGCGACGATTTGGTTAAGAAGTCGGGCGTTTTGCTTCTGCCTGGCACCATGTATGACGACTCCCGCAATCACTTCCGCATAGGGCTGGGTAGAAAGAATCTGCCGCAAGCGGTGGAACGGCTGGAAGGGTATTTGAAGAAAAAATAATGGCAAGATTTTTCATCCTTCATGATTAAACTCTCCCGCCCCCTCCACCTCCTCCTCGCCGCGCTGACCTACACCCTCGGCGCGAGTATTCCCGATTATCTCGGCAAACCGTTTGCCCCGCTGGCGTTTGCGCTTGGCTTGGGCGGTGTTTTGCTTGCCCAGTTGAGCATGTCTTTGCTTGCCGAAGTATTTCGCCCGCACAACGAACCGCTGCTGGATAGTGAAACCTCGCAGCAAAAAGAGACTCTCCGCAACAACGCGCTTTATGTTTCGATTGCCGCGCTGACTTCCGCCGCCTTTATCGTTTATTTGCTTTATCTTAATCAAACCCTTGCCCTTCCCGCCTTTGTCCTTTATTTTTCATCCTCCCTCCTTGTCTTTGCCTACGCCATTCCGCCTCTCCGCCTGCTCAATCGCGGATTTGGCGAACTGGCTCTCGCAGCGCATATCGCCTATGTGATTCCATTCATCGGGTTTATCCTGCAAGCCAGAGAGAGCCACCGCCTGCTGACAATCATCATTCTCCCCTTGACCGCGCTGGCGCTGGCATATTTTCTCGTTGCCAACTTCACCACCTTCTCCGTTGACCAAAAATATCAACGATCCACCCTTTTGCGCCGACTCGCCTGGGAACGCGCCGTTCCGATTCATCACAGCCTGATTGCCTTTGCCTACGCCATTTTTGCCGTTGCGCTCCTACTCCGCTTTTCCATTCTCTGGACTGCTTTCCTGACCTTGCCTTTTGCCCTGCTTCAAATTATCCTCGTCCGTAACATCTCTCTCGGAGGCAAACCCAACTGGAATTTGCTCACCTCCACTGCGCTCGCTGTTTTTGGCTTGACGACCTACTTCATTACCCTCACCTTCTGGCTCCGCTGACCTTCGACCTTTGACCTGAATCCCATGCCCGAATTTCTCACCCTCCTCCCGCCTGACCAAGCCCGCGAGAAATTGCTCTCGCATCTTGCCGCGCCGACAATTGATTCTGAACCCCTCGACGTCGCCCAAGCCTTGAATCGGATCGCCGCCGCCGATATTTTCGCCCCGCACCCGCTGCCTGACTTTCCCCGTACAACGGTGGATGGCTACGCCGTCTGCGCCCGTGATACTTTCGGCGCAAGCGACACGCTCCCCGCCTACCTGAAGTTGGTTGGCGAAGTGCCGATGGGCGACACGCCAACCTTCGAGTTGGGCGCGGGTCAATGCGCTTTGATTCACACAGGCGGAATGATCCCCAACGGCGCCGACGCAGTGGTAATGGTGGAATATACGCAGATGGTAGGGGCGGGCCTCCCCGACGTAAGGGCAGGTCTTCTCGAATTAACAGACGCCTCGCTTAATCCTGAAAGACCTGCCCCAACCACAGAAATCGAAATTTTCAAATCCGTCGCAGACGGCGAGAACGTCATCCGCATTGGCGAGGACGTCGCTCAAAATCAACTGGTCATCCCCAAGGGGACACAACTTCGCCCCGCTGAAATTGGCGGGCTGATGGCTCTGGGAATTACGTTTTTGCGCGTAGCCAGAAAGCCTGTTGTAGGATTGCTTTCAACAGGCGACGAGGTTATTGAACCGAGCCAAACTCCGCGCCTGGGGCAGGTGCGCGACATTAACTCGTACACGCTGGCGGCGTTGGTGGAAAAATCTGGCGGCGTCGCCACCCGCTACGGGATAATCAGCGACCAGTTCGAGGCGTTGAAAGAGGCGGCGGCGAGGGCGCTTTCCGAGTGCGACGTCCTCATCATCACTGCTGGATCATCCGCTTCCACCCGCGATATGACCGCCGAAGTCATCCGCCAGTTGGGGCAGCCGGGCGTCCTTGTGCATGGAATCAACACCAAGCCGGGCAAGCCGACTATTTTGGGCGTGTGCGATGGCAAGGCTGTGATTGGTCTGCCGGGAAACCCTGTCAGCGCGTTGGTGAATGGGTATTTGTTTGTCGCGCCAGTCATCGAAAAATTGCTGGGCGCGTTGCCCAAGCCAGGAGCAAGCGCGCAAGCCGTCCTCACGGTTAACCTGCCGTCGCAGGCGGGGCGAGAAGATTGGTGGGCGGTGAAGTTGATTGCCAACCCTCAATCTTCGACCTCTGCTTATTGGGCAGAACCCATTTTTGGTAAATCGAATCTCATCTTTACGCTTGCGGCGGCAGATGGTTTGCTCCGCATCCACCCCGATGCCACAGGGTTGAGCATGGGGGAAATTGTGGAAGTTGTTTTGATGTAGAAAGGAGTTGCCGTGCCTGCTGAGAGAAAAGAAACCCGCAAGAAGTTGATGGCATTCACGCCCGTATACGAGTTGCGTCACAAGACCCTGCTGGGTTTTGTCGGCGATTTGACGTTGCAGGGCGCAATGGTGGTCGGGGAGAAGGCCCTGGAGGCGGAAAGGCATTTCATTCTTGGCATCGAATTTCCCGAGACGCCGCATATGATGGGGGTCACTCGCATTGTCGTTTCCGCGCGCGTGGCGTGGTGCCGCCAGGACGATAGTCTTCAGGAATACAATATTGGCTTTGAATTTACCGAAATGTCAGAGGAGAATCGATCTGTCGTCGAGACAATCCTCGAACGATATCAATTTCGCTCGGCGTGGAATGAAACCGCGCTAGGTAAGCCCTGATGCGCTCATGCCGCGTTTCTTGAGCAGATTCTTTTTCTGCGTGAACGCCGTCTCTTGCAGACGGTGGGATGGAATACTTTTACATTCTTGAACCCCAAAGACCTTAAAATAGCAGAGACTTTCCAAACGGAAAGTCTCTGCTATTAATTGCTGTCCGTAAAAAACTAGCTATTCATAAAACTTTCAAGGTTGTCCTTGCTGATGCGGAAGGCTTTGCCGACCTTCTTCGCCTTCAGGCTTCCGTCGTTGATGGCGGCCATGATGTCATCTTCGGTCACCTTCATGATTTTTGCCGCTTCGGCGGGGGTCATGATGTCGGGCATCGCACCAGCGGCAGCCGCGCCGCCCGCGCCGGTATTCTGCATCCCACCTTGCAGGGCCTGTCCCATCAAATTGCCGATGCCCATTCCAGCGCCGATTCCAGCCGTCAGACCTGCGCCGCCGCCTTCGTTCTTTGCCGCGTCGCGCATCGCATCTGCCGCCTGCAACTGGGTGTAGGTCGCCATGTCGAGCATGCCCATGTCGCGCAATTCCTGGGCAGATTTGTCGGAGGGTTTCAGGTTGCTGATGATGAAGCTCTTGAGCGTCAGGCCGATGGCTTCGAAATCATCCAGCATTTCAGAGCGGACGAAGCCGGTCAACTCCTGGGTTTTTGCCAGTAATTGCGGCAGGTTATTCGAGGAACTCCACTCGTTCAAACTATCCTGTAATTGTGAAGTGATGATGCCGCGCATACGTTCTTCGATGTCCGAAGCGCGGAACGAGCCTTGCGTGCCGACGATCTGGGTCACAAACTGCTGGGGATCCTTTACCTGGAAGGAATAGGTGCCGAACCCCTGGAGCAGGGCCACGCCCAACCCCATGTTGGGGTTGCTGATCAGGATGGGCTGAGACGTACCCCACTTCTTGTTTGCAAACTCCTTCATCGAAACGAAATACACTTCGGCCGGGAAGGGAGTGCGCTCATTGAACGCCTTGCCAATCAAGTCGATCAGGTAGGGAATGTTGGCGGTGGTGATGGTGTGACGTCCCGCCTTGAACACGTCCAGCGCGTTGCCGTCGCGGAAGAAGACAGCCGCCTGGCTCTCGCGCACAATGACCTGCGAGCCGATGCGGAAGTCGCCGATTCCCTGTTCTGGAAAACGATGAACAATTTCATCGTTCATCTCGTTTGCGTATTCAATGACATCGAAAATTCTAGCCATGTTTTCTCTCCTTTTTTATAGTCGCATTCAAATTATAGTCGAATGAACTTTTCGATACAAGAACCGTTTGTCTTATCTTTCTACGACTTTGACTTCAAAACGTTTCGCCGCTGATTACTGATCACCGCTTGCCGGTATTTTCTCCATCTTCATTTGCTTCCCCGTCCCTTTATCCCGAATCATCAAAATCTCTGCCATGATGCTGACAGCGATTTCTTCCGGGGTCTCTGCCTGTA
>CAILWD010000112.1 GCA_903837815.1 uncultured Chloroflexota bacterium
GCGAATTTTAGTGAATTATATGATAAAAATATAATAAAGACAATATTTGTCATATTTTGAGGTGACATGTTGTCTGAACTCACAAACCTAGAAAGGAGATTTTGATGAAACCCCGCTTTCTTTTTTTGACGATGGGACTGGTCGCCGCTCTGACGGTTGTATCCTGTTCCGCACCTGCCGCCCCGGCAGTTGATTCGGCTCCCCAAGCCTCTGCCCCCACCGAGGCTTCGGCTCCCCAGCCCGAAGCCACAGCCGAGCCGATGGTCGCCGCACCCACCCAAGCCGCCGAAGTTCAGCCCGTCCCCACCTCGCGCGGACCCAACCTCGAAGCCACCGACCCGGCTACGGTGAGTCTGGCATCGGGTCAATTGCAACTGGTGGAATTTTTCCGCTTTACCTGAAGTACCTGCCGATCCATGGCGCCCATGGTTCATGGGCTTGAAGCACAGTATTCAGGCAAAATCAAATTCTCCTACCTCGATGCCGGTGACCCGGACACCGATTCCTTCCAGCGCGCGCTCGGTTTTAACTATCAACCTGAGTTCTACCTGTTGGATGCCGAAGGAAATGTGTTGAAGAAATTCATAGGTTTTGTTTCGGAAGAGGATTTCAAAGCAGAGTTTGCAAAATACGTTCAATAATTCCCCAAAGAGACAGTCATCCGCGAGGTGACTGTCTCTTCTTAAAAACGGGAGGAATATCAGTGGACATCCCCTTCCATTTCCGTCATAATGGGTGGGTACGATTCGAAATGTCACTTGAATAATCACAAGGAGATTTGCAAATGACCGTATCTGCACCCGTCTTGCTTGGGGAATACAAATATGAACTGCGCCCGGTCGAGCGCGGCTATGCCAACCGAACGCTTTACATTAACTTGGAGGATAATTCGATCTGCGAGAAACCCGTCACCCAACAGATGAAAGACCTCTTCACCGGCGGGCGCGGATTTGCGCTCAAATTATTGTGGGATGCGGTCTCGCCCGAAACCAAATGGGACGACTCACAGAACGAACTGGTCATTGCCAACGGTCCCATTTGCGGTATCACGGCCTACCCCGGCAGCGGCAAATCAACCGTGGTCACCCTCAGCCCGTTGACCGAGAACGTGGTGGACAGCAACGTCGGCGGCTATTTCGCCCCCTTCCTCAAATTCTCCGGCTTCGACGCGCTCGAAATCCAGGGCAAAGCCGCCGGGGACGTGGTCATCTTCATCGATGGAGACACAGGCAAAGTGACCATCGAGAAGTCCATGGTCGAGGGGCTGGACGCGCACGAGATCAGCAACCAACTGACAGCGAAGTACGGCGGCGACGAAAAAGGCAAACGCGCCATCTCCGTGCTTTCCGCCGGGCAAGCCGCAGACCATGTGCGTATCGGGATGCTCAACTCCTCGTGGTATGACGTGCGCCGCAAGGAAGCCCGCCTCAAACAGGCTGCGCGCGGCGGTCCGGGACGGGTCTTCCGCGACAAGAAGATCAAAGCCATTGTCGTCCGTTTCAGCGACATGGGCGGCGACAAGAACGGCGTGGTGGATATGGCGCTCATCCGCAAGGCTGGCAGCCGCATCAACAAGGAAATCGCCGACCTGGACGACAAGCAGAATCAAATCCGCAAGATCGGCACCGCGAATATTGTCGAGGTGATGGATCACTTCGACCTTTTGCCGACTCACAACTTCCGCTACGGCTCCCACCCCGACACGCACAAGATCGACTCGAAGGTCTGGAAGCAAGCCTTCACACAAGGTGTCCCCGATGGTTGCTGGCTGGGCTGTACGCTTTCCTGTTCGCATGGTGTGGACCATTTCCCGATTAAGACGGGACCTTACGCCGGTCAGTGCCTGCTGGTGGATGGACCCGAATATGAGAATGCCGCCGGGCTTGGCTCGAACATCGGCAACTTCGACCCGCAGAAGGTTTTGGAACTCAACTTCTACTGCGATACCTACGGCGTGGACACCATCTCGTTCGCCAACTGCGTGGCGTTTGCTCAGGAATGTTACGAGGCAGGACAGATCACCAAGGAACATACCGGCGGCATGGAATTGACCTTCAGCGACGGCGGTACAGTGGGCTTGGAACTGATTCACCAGATGGCGCGGGGCGAAGGCTTCGGCGTTCTGGTCGGTCAGGGCGTGCGCTACATGAAGAAATACTTCGCCGAGAATTTCGGCTGTGACCCAGCCTTCCTGCAAGACATCGGCATGGAAATCAAGGGCATGGAAATCTCCGAATACCTGACCAAGGAATCGCTTGCCCAGCAGGGCGGATTCGGTCTGGCAACCAAGGGGCCCCAGCACGACGAAGCCTGGCTGATCTTCATGGATCAGGTTCTGAACCTCCTGCCGTCCTTCAAGGATAAAGCCGAAGCCCTGCATTACTTCCCGATGTGGCGCACCTGGTTCAGCCTGCACGGGTTGTGCAAACTGCCGTGGAACGACATCACCCCCGAAAACAACAAGCAGACCAAGGAACCCGCCAAGGTTGTCGAACACGTCGAGAACTACTGCTGGATTCACGAAGGCGTGACCGGCAAACCGACCACCACCGAAGATTTGCTAAACCAATCTGAACGGGTTTACAACTTCCAGAAAGTTTTCTCCATGCGCATGGGCCGCGTGGGGCGCAAGCACGATTACCCGCCCTTCCGCGCCATGGGTCCCGTCACCAAAGAGGAATACGAATCCCGCCAGGAGCGCTACGACGAACAACTCCAGCGGCTGGTCGGCATTGACCCGGCAGGCATGTCCACGACAGAGAAGATGAATCATCTCCGCGCGTATCGCGAAAACCAATATGAGCAGTTGATGGACGCCGTCTACCTGCGGCGTGGCTGGGACGCGAACAGCATTCCCACCCCTGAAAAATTGCGCGATTTGGGCATCGATCTTCCCGAACTATTGGAGGTGGTTGAAGAGGCAAGGAAGAGCGCCTAACTGATATTTGCCCCACGATTTTCCACAACAGGCGGGCTTTCAAGTCTGCCTGTTGTTTGGTGCTATAATTTTTTTGCGCTTGAAAATCGTGAGTGCTTTTATCAGTAGAGGCTTGCCATGAAAAAAGTAAAATTCCTTCCCACCTTGTTCTTCATTTTGATAACCCTGTTTCTGCTCCAAGCTTGCAACCTGGCTGTATCCAATCCGGGCGGAGTTTCGCCCGCAGTTTTGAGCCAGACGCCCCCTTCGAATACGCCCACTCCGTTTCCATCCCTTACTTCGACGGTGACTTCGGCGCCCACTATCACCCCGCAGCCGACCATCACCCTGACTCTGTTTTACGACCCCACTGTTACCGCCACTCGCCAATGGTCTGTCTGCCCCGGAATTGTGGTGACACAGACCGATACCGACAAAGGCGAAATGCTCCACATCCTGCGATGTGAAGACAACCTCGAATACGACCTCGGCCCACTGGCAAAGGGGACGTTTGCAGTGGGGCCCAACGAAAAGTTCCTGATCTACATCACGGTTGACGGAATGGTTTATGGCTCTCGCATTGGCGAAAATGCCCTGATTGCGTTATACAACCTAAAGCGCGAAAAAATTTTCACCGTCTTCAACCTTCGCCTTACGCCCAATTTTGTCATTTCCTTCGTCGACAACGACCCGCTCTACAAACTTGTGCTGGTTGAGAAGAACTACAACCAAAAACGCCCCTATGAACTGCCCCTCCGCCTTACGCAATAGGACGCTTCAAGTTCAGTTATGATGATCCATGTCAAGTTGATCGCCAATTACCGCGAGCATCTTCCACCCGAAGCAAAAAATGGCGTGGTGGATTTGGACCTCCCAAATGGGACGACCGTCCGTGAGGCGCTTTCCAGTTTTCCGATTCCATTGGATGATAGCAGCGTCATCGTTGTAAACGGCCTGACCGTGGATTTGGACACCCCGCTCAAAGCGGGTGATGTGGTATCGGCTTTTTCCGCCATTGCGGGCGGATAAATCTCTAAACACGAAGGAACACAAAGGAAAAGCGCCTTTTCATCCTTCATCATTCATCCTTTCAAAGGAGACTCCCATGTACGGCTGGCATCTCAAATTACTCCGCGTAAATCTCACCACCCAAAAAGTCACCCAGGAAGCCATTGACCCTGAAGTTGCGCGTAAGTTCATCGGCGGGCGCGGATGGGCGATTCACTATCTCTACAACGAAGTGGACCCCATGGTGGACCCGCTTGCGCCCGAAAACAAGATGATTTTCACGACGGGACCGCTGACTGCGACCCCCGCCCCCACTGGCAACCGCTACATGGTGGTCACCAAATCCCCGTTGACGGGGGCGCTGGCGCACTCCAATTCGGGCGGCGAATTTCCCACCTGGATGAAGCGCACCGGCTTCGACATGTTCATCTTCGAAGGCAAAGCCGCCGAACCTGTCTATCTCTTCGTCAACGAAGACCAGGCTGAACTGCGCTCCGCGAAGCACCTGTGGGGCAAGGATACGCATGAGACCACCGACATCCTGATTTCCGAAACCAGCCCCGAAGCGCGGGTGGCGTGCATTGGTCCCGCTGGCGAAAGACTCGCCCTGATGGCAGGCATCGTCAACGACAAACATCGTGCGGCGGCTCGCTCCGGCGTGGGCGCGGTGATGGGCAGCAAGAACCTCAAGGCGGTGGTGGCGATGGGCAACAAGAATCCCGTTTTGCACGACCCGCAGGGGATGAAAGACTTGAGCGTGACTGCCTCCAGGGAAGTCGGCGCGGACGTGAAGAAAGGCTCGAATATGCGTATCTACGGCACGTCGTATGTGCCGCAGGTGACCAACACGCTCGGCATCTTCCCGACCAAAAATTTCCAATATGGCACGTTTGAAAAGACCGACAAAATCGACGGCGTGGCGCTCAAGAGCCAATACCTCATCAGCCATTCGGCTTGTTACCGTTGTCCGCTGGCGTGCGCCCGCGACACCGAAGTCCCCGATGGACCGTACAAAGGCAAGGGCGAAGGCCCCGAATACGAGACGATTTCAGCGTTTGGCGGCGCGTGCGGAGTTGGAGACCTGGCAGCGGTGCTAAAAGCTAATTACATGTGCAACGAACTCGGCATGGATACCATCGGCGCGGGCATGACGATTGCCGCCGCGATGGAAATGTACGAGAAGGGCTACATCCCCGAATCGGTGATTGGTCAACCGCTGAAATTTGGCGACCACGACGCGATGATTGAAATGGTGCGGAAGATGGCATACCGCGAAGGCTTCGGCGACGATTTGGCGCTTGGCAGTTTCCGCCTCGCCGAAAAATACGGACACCCCGAAGTTGCCGTCACCACCCGCAAGCAGGAGTTCCCCGGTTACGATCCACGCGGAGCGCAAGGCATGGGCTTGCTTTACGCCACCTCCAACAAGGGCGCGTCGCACATGGAAGGCGACGTGGCGTACGAGGAAGTCTTCGGCGTGCCGGTCAAGGAAGACCCGTTCTCGGTGGACGGCAAGCCTCAACTGGTCAGCCATTTTCAGGATTCATTCGCCTTGATCGACAGCGCCGGGCTGTGCGTCTTTGTCTCCATCCGCTACCTGTTCAGCAAAGACCGCATGATCTTCCCCCAGCGCCTCGCCGATATGATGAAGACCACCACCGGCGTGGATTACACTCCCGAAGAGGTGCTGAAAGCTGCCGAACGCGTCTACAACCTCGAGCGGATGTTCGTCCTCAAGGCTGGTTCCACCGTGGACACCCTTCCGCCCCGCATGTTGAACGAACCGCTACCCGACGGTCCTGCCAAAGGCAGGGTCGCCGAACTCGACAAAATGTTGCCGCAGTATTATCAACTCCGCGGCTGGGATGAGAAGGGCTTCCCGACCAAAGAGAAGTTGGAAGAGCTGGGATTGCCGGCGTAAAATGAAAGACTTCCGAAGTCTCGCAGACTTCGGAAGTCTTTTTTAGCGTGGGGAGATTTTACTGATTTCCGTCGAACTTCTTCGCATCCTCGATGGCTTTGGTCACGTTTACGAAGGGCAGCAGGATCAAGCCCATGATGAAGAAGAAGATCAATGAGAGGATGGCGATACGCAGGTTACCAAACATCTGGTTTGCCAGCCCAAACACCAGCGGACCAATCCATGAGGTGCCGCGCTCGCTGACTTCGTAGAAGGAGAAAAATTCGGCTTCCTTGCCGTTGGGGACCATCTGCGCAAACAGGCTGCGGCTGATGGCTTGCGAGCCGCCCATCACCAGCGCGATGAACGCGCCGAGGACGAAGAATTGCGCGGTTGCGCTTTCGCCTTTCAATCCGCCGTAGGCATAGATGACCACGCCCGCCCAAATGACAAGGCTGATGACCACCGATTGTTTTGCGCCGACCCAGCCCGCAAGTTTGCCCCAGAACAACGCGCCGAAGAATGCCATGAACTGAATCATCAGGATGACTGCAATCAGGGTTTGCTGTTCCAACTCCAGCCCGCCTTGAATCAACGGCGCGGCGGCAAAGGTTGAAGCGACGGCGATGACGGTTTGAATCCCGTCGTTGTACAAAAAGTAAGCCAGCAGGAATTTCAAGGTTTCGGGGAAATGTTTTACCTCGCGGAAGGTTTTTGCAAGTTGCTTGAACCCAATGCTGACATAATTTTCACCGGCAGGAAGTTGACGCGCCGCATGGCGGGGGCGCAGCCTGTTCCACGTCAGCATGGAAAAGCCAAGCCACCACACGCCCGCCGAAGCCAGGTTGATGCGAATTGCAAGGTCGCCCGGCACGCCCAGGTCTTCACTAAAGGTGAAGAACGCCAGGTTGAGCGCCAGCAGGATTCCGCCGCCCATGTAACCCATTGCCCAGCCATACGAGGAGACGCGGTCACGTTCTTCCTCACTGGCGATATCGGGCAGGTACGAGTTGTAGAAAACCATTGCCGCACCAAAGGCGAGGTTGGCAACGATGAACAGGACGCCGCCCAGCCACCACAGTCCGCCTGTGATGAGGAACATCAAAATGGTTGCCACCGCGCCGATGGTGGCGAAGATTTGCATCATCTGCTTCCGCAGGTGAGAGTAATCTGCAATCGCGCCGAGGATGGGCAGGAACAGGACCTGCATCCCAACCGAAAACGAAATACAGTAGGGCATGAAGGAATCAGGCGCGACGGGAATCCCCAAAAACGAAACGGTTGACGTCCCAGCCGCATCCGCCGCATCTCTTGCCAGTGAGGCAACAAAGGGAGCCAGAAATACCGTCCCGATGGTGGTGCTGAACGCGGAGTTTGCCCAGTCGTACATTGCCCAGCCGAAGATTTCCCGCCTATCATTGACCATAACATTTTCCTTTGCCATGCTGCCTCCATGAATTTATGTAGATGCAATCAAGAACACATGCCAGTATAAGGAGTTTCGTCTTTGGTGTAAAGAATGCGCCGTCGCTTGCGGGCAAACAGGATTAACTTAAAAAATGAATATGGGGATATTTTAAGAAAGAGGTATCCAAAAGTCCCTCTTGTCAGCCTGTGGGGATGATGCTAAAATGCCGAACACTTTAGCCAGATATACGGGGATGCAGCGCCATAACGCCCATATCTGGCTCTAACATTTGTTCTACATTTGGAGAGATTTTAATGCGTTGCCCCTATTGCAAACACCATGATTCGAAGGTGCTTGACACCTCTCACGATAGTCACGGTGGGATTCGCCGCCGCCGCGAATGCCTGAAATGCCGCCAGCGGTTCAGCAGTTACGAGCGCCCGATTCTGGCTGTTCCGCTTATTGTCAAACAGGATGGAACCCGCGAGGAGTTCGACCGCGAGAAGATGGCGCGGGGGATTCGCATTTCCTGTGCCAAACGTCCCGTCTCGGCGGCAGACATCGAGCGCATGATCGGGCAAGTGGAAGCCCAATTGCAGAAGATGGGCAAAGCTGAAGTGTCCTCTCGCGTGGTCGGGGATTTGGTCATGACAACCCTCAAAGAGGTAGATCAGATTGCGTATATCCGTTATGCCATTGTCTATTTGGGCTTGGACGATTTGCAGTCCATCCGCACCGAGATAGATCAGTTGCTCGAAGACTAGTTTATATTCGGCAGGGATTCGCCCCCGAAGGGGCGAAGTGTCTCTGTCTTTTTATGTCCAATTGTAAGGGCGGCTCTCTCTGGGGTTTCCAGTGAGACAGTCACCCTAAAGAGCCGCCCCACGAAACATTTTACAGGAGAGTAAAAGATGGTTGCAAAATCTGCCGACACCAAAAATAAAAATGGCTTGCTGCCCACCCTGCCCATGCCGAAGGGACTTCCCAAAGCGCAGTTGACCGACAACGCCCGCCAGGTGTTGACCAAACGCTATGTCCGTCGCGGCGAAGATGGCAAACCCGCCGAAAATGTCGAAGAAATGTTCTGGCGCGTGGCGTATCATGTGGCGAAGGTGGAAGAAGCATGGGATGCCGATGTCGCCGAACGCACCGTTGAATACTACCATCTGCTCTCCAGCAAGAAGTTTTTTCCCAACTCTCCCACCTTTACCGGCGCGGGAACTCCGCTGGGGCAGTTGGCGGCTTGTTTTGTTCTTCCCATCTCTGATGACATGGGACGCAAAAGCTCGGGCATTTTCCAAACCCTGCGCGACGCGGCGTTGATCCAGCAGACGGGCGGCGGGAATGGATTCTCTTTCTCTCGTCTGCGCCCGAAGGATTCGCTCGTCAACACCTCGGCAGGACGGGCTACGGGACCTGTGGGCTTTTTGCGGGTCTATGACCATGCCTTCGGTGAAGTGGCGCAGGGTGGTTCTCGGCGCGGCGCGAATATGGGCGTCCTGCGGGTTGACCATCCCGATGTGGAAGAATTCATTGAGTGCAAGACCAACGAGAATCACATCACGAACTTCAACATCTCAGTCGGAATCACCGACGCTTTCATGCGCGCCGTGGAAAACAACGGAGATTGGGAATTGCGCTTCCCCGATCTTTCTGAAATGAAGGCGCGGAACTTCGATGGCACGCTGGAACAAGCCGAAGCGGAAGGCATCAAAATTCAAACCTACAAGACCGTCCGCGCGCGTGACCTGTTCAACAAGATCGTCAAGCAGGCGCATCACAACGGCGAGCCGGGCGTGCTGTTTTTGGACGCGGCGAATCGACAAAACCCGGTCCCTCATTTATATCAATTGGAATCAACGAACCCGTGCGGAGAACAATTTTTAGGGAGTTATGAAAATTGCTGTTTGGGCTCTGTGAACCTAAATGAACATTGTGCCCCTAATGGCGGCGTGGACTGGGAAACCCTGCGTCAGTCCGTTGTGACATCCACCCGCTTCCTCGATGACGTGGTGGAGGCGAACGGGTATGTGCCTTCGGTTCCGCAGTTGAAGGAAGCCGCGCATCGCGCCCGCCGCATCGGACTTGGAATCATGGGTCTGGCAGACTTGATGTACCACGTGGGCGTGCGTTACGGCTCGAAGGAAGGTCAGGAATTTGGCGCGCAGGTGATGGAGTTCGTCCGCTATCATGCGATGAAGACCAGCGTGGAACTCGCCATCGAGCGCGGTCCCTTTCCGTCGATTCAAGGCTCGATTTACGACATGGACGATATGCGCTGGACTCCGCCTCACGCGCTGACCAGGTATCAGAATAACTGGAACAGGCCCGAGGTCGAGTGGAATTTGGTGGCGGATGGAATCCGTCAGCATGGAATCCGCAATGCCGCGCAGACCACTGTCGCTCCCACTGGGACGATTGCCACCGTCGCGGGCTGTGAAGGCTATGGCTGTGAACCCGTCTTCGCGCTGGCGTATATCCGTCACGTCAACGACAACGGCAAGGACTTGCAACTGACCTATGCCAGTCCGCGCTTCGATGAGGCGTTGAAGAAACTTGGTTTGGGCGAGGAGAAGCGGCAGGAGATCGTCGAGCAGGTGATGAGCCAGGGGACCTGCCAGCACATCTCCGAACTGCCGCAGAACATCCGCGATACCTTTGTGGTTTCTTCGGATGTGACCGCCGATGAGCATGTGCGGACGCAAGCCGCCTTGCAAGCCTTCGTGGATAATTCGCTTTCGAAGACCGTTAACTTCCCCGAAGGCGCAACCGAAGCGGACGTGGCGATTGCATATCAACTGGCATGGGAACTCGGCTGCAAGGGGATCACGGTTTATGTGACCGGCTCACGAGACAAGGTGGTGTTGGAGACCAAAGCCACAGCAGAGAAGAAAGCGCCTGCCCAGCCCGCCCTTCCTGTGGAGCCTGCTGCGATAATCTGGCATGGGACAAAGAAGGCGCGTCCCAAGGCGTTGCCTGGCAAGACCTACAACATCGACACCCCCGTCGGCAAGGCGTTCATCACCATCAACGAAAATGGCGGAACGCAGCCCTTCGAGGTCTTCATCAACACTGCCAAGGCTGGCTCTGAAATTGCCGCCGTCTCAGAGGCAATCGGACGCTTGATTTCCTACATTTTACGGCTGGCTTCGCCCGTTGCCCCGCTGGATAGGATGCGAGAAATCATCATCCAACTCATTGGCATCGGCGGTGGACGCTCGCTGGGATTCGGCCCCAACCGCGTTCGCTCCCTGCCCGATGGCATCGGTCAGATTTTAGACCAGTATTCAAACGAGAAGAACGGCATGAACACCGATGAGGTGAAATCCAATGGCAATGGACAACACCGCGAGGAATCACATGCCTCCCATAAAATGCAAATCGGCGATCTCTGTCCCGAATGCGGCGAAGCGGCAGTGGTAAATGAGGAAGGCTGTCGCAAGTGCTACGCCTGCGGATTTAGCGAGTGTTAGAAAGTTGGCAGGTGCAAAGTTGAACGGGCGGGGAAACCCGCCCGTTTCGATTTTCCCAGGTTTTCAGAAGGATTTGTTTTACGGAGCATTTGTCTTCAAGTAAAATTGGCATACTTTATTGCACGATTCAGAAGGAGAACAATTAATGGAAACCATCGACTGGTCGGCCCGATACAGCGTCGGCGTGGAAAAAATGGACGAGCAGCACAAGCAGATTATCGGGATGCTTAACCGCCTGGTCACATCGCCCGAAGCCCACGACGCCGGTTCTGAAGCCATGTCCGAAATTCTCATGACCATGACCCGCTACTCGTTCGAACATTTCAGGGCCGAGGAAAGCCTGTTGCGAGGGCATGATTACCCGGATTTGGAGCAACACAGGCAGGAGCATATCGCCTATCGCAGGAAGACGATCGACTTTTCCACCGCAACCGGATTGGGGATCGAGGTAGTGCCGCAGATTTTAATCGCCTACCTCTTCGAATGGTGGACGCATCACATCCTCGAAGAAGACATGAAATACAAATCCTTCTTTGCCGAAAAAGGGGTCGGATAGAAGCGACGTGATGAAAAAAGCCGCCCCGCTTCGGGTTTGGATTCTTTCCCTGCTCTGTGTTGGAGCCGTGTTTACTTCGGGCTTTGTCCCAACCGAAGGCGGGAGCGAAACCTACTGGGAGCGGCAACTTCGCCTGTATGGAAAAATGAACCTGCCCGTGGCTCCGCTTTTGCAGGCGCGGTACACCTCCTGTGGCGAAGCGGCGATCACGATGGCATACAACTATGCCCATCCCGAAACGAAGATTAGCGAAGAGGAGGTCATCGCGTTCGCGCTCGAAGAGGGATACTTCACCGAGAGCAGGCAACCCTTCACCAGCCCGGCAGACATGACGAAGATTGCCGAACATTTTGCGGAAGAAGTCTCGACGGGCAACGTTCAAAACGCAGAAGAGGGATTGTCGCTGTTGACCGAAAAATTGACCCACGGCGACCCGGTGGTCATCGACAGCCTTGCCCGTCTCTACGACGCTGATTCGGGCGCGCACTTCGTCGTCGTCACCGGGCTGGAGATCGACGATAAAAATCCCAACAAGACGAAAATTCTTTTCAATGACCCGCTGACCGGAACAAACCGCTGGGGCTATTGGCTGGGCATCGAAGGGGTCTGGAACGCCTGGCTAAACAACGGCGACCCCGGCGGCGCAGGTTGGTGGATGACCATTTCTTCGCCGTAGTTCAACAATGTCAGATATCCCCCTTTTACCGCGAAGAGCGCGAAGTACGCAAAGATTTTAAAGGTTTTCTTCGCGGTCTTTGCGTGCTTCGCGGTTCATTTTTAGCGTTTATACGATAGGGGAATTTTCAATAGAGTCTGGTCTATGAGAAAAATCTTTGCGGGGTAAAATATCTTCATGCCAGTCAAAACCTTTTCCATCCTCCTCGCTTCACGCGGACATGCGGAAGTCCACGAGATTACCGATCAGGTGGCGAGACACGTTGCCCAAAGCGGATTGAACAACGGCACGGTGACGGTCTTCTGTCCATCGTCCACCAGCGGGGTGACAACCATCGAATACGAGCCGGGCGCGGTCAGCGACCTGAAACGGCTCTTCGATGAAATTACCCCGCCCAACCGCGACTACGCCCACAACGCCCGCTGGGACGATGGCAACGGTCACAGCCATGTCCGCGCCAGTTTGCTCGGTCCGTCGTTGACTGTCCCCTTCGTGGATGGTCGCCTGACCCTCGGCACATGGCAACAAATCATCTACGTGGATTTCGACAACAAACCGCGCAGGCGGGAACTGATCCTACAAATCATCGGAGAATAAAAAAAATGAAATCTAAGAAGTCGGTTTTCTTTGGGGCGCTTGCCCTGCTTGTCATCGTGGCGGTCGGCGTTTATGTCTATTTCAAGCTGCAGAAGAGCGAGTCAACAGCGGCGGGTGGGGAGCAGCCCGTGGTGCTGATTCCGCTTGCGGGTGAGGTCGCAGACGCGTCGGCAGAAATCTCAGGCATGGCATGGCATGGCGATTCGCTCATCCTCCTGCCACAATATCCCGAAAGGTTTGGCGCGGGTGACGGCTCCGTGTTTGCGCTTCCCAAAGCGGACATCTTGAACTACCTCGATGGCAAATCCGCGACGCCGCTCGAACCTGCGAAAATCAAATTAAGCGCGGCGGGATTAAAGGAAAGCATCCCCAACTTTCAGGGCTATGAAGCCATCGGCTTCCATGGCGACCAGGTTTTCATGACCATCGAAGCAGGCGAAGGCGCGGACATGCACGGCTATCTCGTCAGCGGGACGATGGACGCGGATGAAATCAAACTCGACGCGTCAAAGGTGGTCGAAATTCCGCTGCCGATTGATTCGGAGAATCACACCAACGAGGCGTTGATCGTGACCGACGACAAGGTTTTGACTTTCTACGAACTCAACGGCGCGGGGTTGGTTCCCCAGCCCGCGGCTCAGGTCTTTGACTTCGAGTTGAATCCCGAAGGCAGTGTGTCACTCCCGAACCTCGAATACCGTCTCACCGACGCCGCCTTCGCCAACGGAAAAATCTGGGTCATCAATTATTTCTTCCCTGGCGATACCGACATGCTGCCGAAGTCTGATCCGCTGGCGGAGACGTATGGCGAAGGCGCAACTCACGCGCAATACGAGCAGGTCGAACGGCTGGTGGAGTTGGGTTACAGCGACTCTGGCATTACGTTGACGGATACCGCCCCCGTCCAAATGTCTCTCGTGGAAGACTCCCGCAATTGGGAAGGCTTGGTCCTGCTAGACCAGCGCGGATTTTTGGTCGCCACCGATAAATACCCAGGCACTTTGCTCGGTTTTTTGGAAACGCCATAAAAGTTAACCGCCAAGAGCGCTAAGAACGCAAAGAAAA
>CAILWD010000113.1 GCA_903837815.1 uncultured Chloroflexota bacterium
AGACCTGAGATTTTCTACAACGACGCCGCAGTGGACCGTCAGGGACGCCTGCTGGTGGGGACATTCAACATGGATGACCCCTTCTCGCCCGAAGGCTCGATCTATCGCCTCGACCCCGATGGGTCACTTCATGAACTGGACTCGGGCTATGCCACCGCCAACGGAATCGGCTTCAGCCTGGACGGCAAAACGGTTTATGTGGCAGACCAGCGAAAATGGGAAATCGTCGCTCTCGATTATGACCCGATCACCGGCGTCACAAGCAACCGTCGAATCTTTGCCACCCTCCCAAAGGACGAAGGTCAGCCCGATGGTTTGATTGTCGACTCTGAGGGCTTTATCTGGAACGGTCATCAAGGCGGATGGAAACTCACCCGCTACGATCCCGATGGCAAGATCGAGCGCCAGATTCGTTTCCCCGTCCAACACGTCATCTCGTTTGCGTTTGGCGGAAAAGACCTGGATGAGCTCTTCGTTACGACCATGACCTGGGGTCTCGATGAAGAACAGCGCAAAGGACAGCCCGGGGCTGGCGATTTGTTCTCCGTCCATACCGGTGTGCAAGGGCTGGTGGAACCTGCGTTTGCAGGGTAACCCCAAAAGGAACAATATGAAATTTCTGTCAATGGCTGAAATTTTACAACCGTGCGTAAACCAGAATTGGGCGATTGGCGCCTACGATACCTGCAACTGGGAAATTACCCAAGCCATCGTGGATGCCTCGGCAATCGATCAGGCTCCCGCCATTATCATGATCTACCCCCATCACAACCCGCAAGCGGAATGGGGCACATTAGTGAAGATCATTGAGTCCGAAGTCGAACGCGCGAACATTCCCGCCGCGCTGGTACTCGACCATGCCAAGACCCTCGAACAAGTCGAATACGCGCTCGACCTCGGTTTCTCCGGCGTCATGATCGATGCCTCGCTCGCGCCGTTTGAAGAGAATATCGCCATCACCCGCAAGGCAGTCGAACTTGCCCACGCAAAGGGCGCTTCCGTCGAAGCGGAATTGGGTCACGTGGGCGTGGGGCTGGAAGTCAGTGAAGATGAGCAAACCGCTCATCTGACCCGCGTGGATGAAGCGGAGCGTTTTGTGAAGGAAACCGGTGTGGATGCCCTTGCCATCTCGATTGGGACATTGCACGGGTTATATCGCGGCACACCCCACCTCGACTTCGAGCGGATTGCCCAACTGCGAGCCGCCTGCCCGATTCCGCTGGTGTTGCATGGCGGGTCTGCCAACCCCGACCCGGATTTGCGACGCGCCATCGAACTCGGTATCGACAAGATCAACATCTGGACGGACATCCGCATTCCGTTTTTGCAAACCGTGAAAGACAAGTTGGATGGTCCCATCAACAAGATCGAAGTAAACGAAGCCTTTGGCGCTGCGCGTGCGGTGGCGACCGAAATTATCCGACAGAAGAACCAACTCCTCGGGGCGGTTGGCAAGGCTTCGCAATACAAGTAACCCACGTTGTAAATTGGAGACAGTCGATGGCTCAGTATCTTTTGGGAATTGATAACGGCAACACGGTTTCGAAAGCCGCCTTGTTCGATTTGAAAGGCAGGGAAGTGGCAGTCGCCAGTTGCAAGGTCGAGACGGAGTATCCGCATCCCGGCTGGACTGAGCGCAACATGGATGCCATGTGGCAAAGCACAGCCAGCGCCATCCGCGAGGTGATCGCAAAATCGGGAATCAAGCCCGAAGAGATCGCCGGCATTGGCAATACCGGGCATGGCAACGGCGTGTACCTGCTCGATAAACAGGGACGTCCCCTGCGGAACGGAATCCAATCCATGGATTCACGCGCCGCTGATGTGGTTGCGGAATGGGGGCAGAACGGACTCCATGCGCGAGTCTTCCCATTCACCATTCAATCCTTCTGGCCCGCGCAACCGAACGCGATTCTTGCCTGGCTCAAAAAGCATGAGCCGCAAAACTATGAGCGCGTCGGCGCGATTTTGATGGTCAAGGATTACATCAAGTATCGCCTGACGGGCGAGGTTAGCGGTGACTTCACCGACATGAGCGCCACCAGCCTGATGGACGTCCGCAAGCGATGCTATTCCCGCGAACTGATGGACTTGTTCAATCTCTCGGAAATTTTCGATGCCCTGCCGCCTTTGAAGCAAAGCAGCGAGGTGGTCGGGCAGGTGACGTCGGCCGCCGCGCAGGAAACCGGGCTGACGGTTGGCACTCCCGTGGTCGGCGGGTTATTCGATGTGGATGCCAGCGCCATCGGGGCGGGCGCGATCCAAATAAATCAGGCTTGTATCGTCATGGGAAGTTGGAGCATTAACGAGGTCATCACCAAAGACCCGATTGTGGACCCCGACCTGTTCATGACCACGATCTTTGCAGATCCCAGCCTGTATCTCACCATTGAAGGCAGCGCCACTTCCGCCACGAACCTTGAATGGTTTGTGAATCAATGTTGTGGCGACGAACGCGCCGAGGCAAAACGACGCGGCGTATCGGTTTATGAAATTTGCAGTGAAGAAGTTGCCAGCCTTCCGCCGGGTAGCACGAACGTGATTTTCCATCCATTCCTCTACGGGTCGAACGTCCAGCCGACGGCGCGGGCGGGATTCTACGGCGTGGCTGGCTGGCACACCCGCGCTCATTTGCTCCGCGCCTTGTACGAGGGAGTGGTATTCGGTCACTTGAGCCATGTCGAGAAGTTGAGAAAAGCGGGTGGACAAATTCATTCGGCGCGGCTGGCAGGCGGCGGGTCGCGCAGCGCGGTCTGGTCGCAGATGTTCGCCGACACGATTCAAGTCCCGATGGAGATTTCAGATGGCAACGAATTGGGGGCGCGGGGCGCAGCCCTATCCGCTGGAATTGGCGCGGGCATTTACCGCAATTACGAAGAAGCGGTTCAGGAGACGGTGAAAGTCGTCCGCGTGCATGAGCCAATTGCAGCCAACACGCCCCTGTATCTGGCGCGTTACGCTGAATATCAGCAACTGGTCAATGTGATGCAAATGCCCTGGGAAACGCTGAACCGGCTTGGCTGAAATGAACGATGTGATTGAGCAGGTATTGTCAGAGTTGACCGCTTGCGTTCAACACCTCCCCGCCGCAAGTCTGGTTCAGGCTGGCGGATTAATCGAATCTGCCCCGCGAATTTTTGTGGCGGGCGCCGGGCGAAGCGGTCTGTGCATGAAGGCTTTTGGGATGCGCCTGATGCACATGGGGAAGACCGTCCACGTGGTGGGGGAAACCACCACGCCCGCCATCGCGGAGGGAGACTTGCTGGTGATTGGGTCAGGTTCGGGGCGCACATCCAGCCTGCTGGCGGTGGCGGGGCAGGCGCAAAAACGGGGAGCAAAAATCCTGCTCTTCACCACAAACCCTGCTTCTCCGCTGGCAGAGATGGCAGACCATCGTGTTGTCATTTCTGCGCCTTCATATCAGGCTTACCCAGGCGGACATAACCTGACCTCGGTACAACCTTTGGGGACGTTGTTCGAACAGTCCATGCTGATTTTGTGCGACAGTCTCATCCTGGGGTTGATGCAGCGCACAGGAGTCAGCGCGGTGGAAATGCTCGAAAGGCACGCAAACCTCGAATAAACAACTGAAGTTATGCACCGTCCCGAAGGTTTGATTGAATCGTCAGGGTTTTCAAGAAAACCTTCGGGACATTCCGCGTAAGCAGTAAAAGGAGATGAATTAATGAAAGAGATGACCTCTGAAGAGCGGGTGTATCGCGCCCTGCAACGGAAGGAAGCGGATCGCGTGCCACACTTTGAATGGCTGGTGGATCGCCGCGTGCGCGAGGCGCTTTGCCCGGGCTGCAAGGGAAATAACGATTTTGCCGTGCAGATGGGTCACGATGCTGTTATCTTTGACCCGATTTTCAAGAAGGAACGGGTGAGCGAAAATCGCTGGCTAAGCGAGTGGGGTTACGTCAGCCAGGATACGGAGGAGGAGCATGGGATCGAGGTGGAATCACCCATCAAGTCGATGGCTGACTTCGAGCGGTATGCGCCTCCCAACCCGCATTTGCCCGAACGCTTCGCCGCAATTGAGTCAGCCGTCCAAACTTACAGGGGGAACAAGGCGGTCGTCGTCCACTTGAATGATGTCTTTTCGCTGCCGCGTTACCTGATGGGGATGCAGGACTTGCTTATGGCAATCGCGCTCCAGCCTGAATTGGTGAAGGCGCTGGTCGAGATGTCGGTTAAGTTCAATCTCGAACTGGCGAAGGAGGTTGTTTCTCGTGGGGTAAAAATCGTCTACACCGGCGACGACTATGCCTACAATCGCGGACCGCTCATGTCGCCCAAGCATTTCCGCGAGTTCTTCTATCCCGGTCTTTGCCGCGTCATGCAAGGCTATAAAGAACTTGGCTTGTACGTCATCAAACATACCGACGGCAACCTATGGAAGATCATCGATATGATTATCGATTCGGGGATTGACTGTCTTGACCCCATCGACCCGCAGGCGGGCATGGACTTGGGCGAGGTCAAAGCCAAATATGGACATCGGATAGCGTTGAAGGGAAATGTGGATTGCGCCCAACTGATGACGTTTGGCACGCCGGAGGAGGTTTTCGAATCCACCAGAGAGACGCTGCGCAAAGGGATGCCCGGTGGCGGGTTTATTCTTTCATCGAGTAATTCCATCCACTCGGCGGTCAAACCTGAAAACTATGCCGCCCTGATGAAAGCCTGGCGGGAGCATGGAAAGTATTCATAACGAAATGTGGGAAAAATGAATGCCCGGAAATTTATTTCGACGATGCCGCAATTTCCCTCTCAAAAATTGGTTCTTTGTGGGCCCGGCAGGATTCGAACCTGCGACCAAGCGGTCGAAAGTTTTCTTTCTGTTCGGCGTGTTTTTTGCTTTATTTTCTTCTTCTTTTGGGCAATGCTGACATCAAGAGCATTAGAATAATTATGGGCCATAGGTTCAGTCCTG
>CAILWD010000114.1 GCA_903837815.1 uncultured Chloroflexota bacterium
GCGGTGGGGGAGTTGTACTTCTTCCTCTTGCCGCACACGGCTGGGAATTCCGTTCAACTGGCAAAGGTTTCTGGCTCCTGTGTTTTGAATCCCGACTGCCCGCCGCTGGAAGTTGTGAACGTGCCGTTCCCGTTCAACTTCACCCTCAACGCCCTCAGTTGGTCGCCCGATGGAAGCCACGCCGCCTTTTCGTATTCAGACAACGTCAACGGGACGCCGACCAAGTTATGGCTGTTTGACCCCGCTTCGGGCGCGTGGGTTTCGCTGGCAGAGTTTCCCTACATCGACCCGCCCTTCTGGTCGCCCGACGGCGCGTGGATCGCGTTCCGCACCCAGGACGGCTTGGGAAGCGAAGACGCTTACGTCATCCGCCGCGACGGTTCGGAGTTGAAGAGCGTTTCGCAAAACCTGCCCGCCGACGGCAAGCCCTACATCATGGATGGCTGGCTTGGCGGCGAGATTATCATGCGCTCTGCATTGCCTAACGCGGAGAACAATTACCCGACTTATTTTGTGAATGTGGCGGATGGCTCTGCCCGCGAAGCGTTTCAGGCGGGCGCGCTCAAATCGGATTTCACCGCTTCGCCCGACGCGACTCTGCTGGCGTTCGACGACTACGACAACGCCACCCAGACTCACGTTTTGAAGGCTGTGGGAATCGACGGCGCAAACGAAGTCACGCTGGCGAATTTCAAAGGCGGCAGTGTTTATCCGCTGGTCTGGTCGCCCGACAGCCAGTGGCTTGCCTTCAACTATTACAGCAATTTCACCGATGGAGCGCCCGCCGCCGAAGTGTATATCGTCAGCCGCGATGGGCGCGTGCTGTCTTCGATGTACAAAGGCGTGACGGTGGGACGACTGGTTTTTTCGCCAAGCGGAAATTACCTGCTGGTGGAAGAAACCACCTCCGCTTCGGGCGGGAAATTGTTTCTGGTGAACCTCTCCACGCTGGAGACGAAGATTCTCTCCGCCCCAGGCTTATCCACCGACTTCGACTGGTACGCCCCCTCGTGGCGTCCGTGAGATTAACCACTGAGGCACGGAGACACCGAGGAAAAACAATTGAAAAACTCAGTGCCTCGGTGTCTCCGTGGTTCAAATTTTTTTGGTGAATCACCATGCGAAAAACTTTCCTCTTGCTGGCTGTGATTTTTCTTGGCTTGCTTTCCGCTCGTCAGGTTTCGGCTCAGGATGAAACGCCCCAGCCGCCCGCGCCGACTCCCGCGCAGGTCATCGAAGCCATCAACAATTTGCGGATGTCTCATGGCATTGCACCGCTCGGCGTTCATCCCGTCCTCATGCAAATCGGTCAAATGGAAGCCGAGGGCATTGCGGGCGGCATGGCGGGACACTGGCGTCCCAACGGCTTGACTCTCGGTCAATGGCTGATTTCGCTGGGCTACCCACTTTCGGGTGATTTATCGCTCGACGGCTACCGCTCCGAAAACTGGGGCTTCGCCCAAAGCGCCGAAGACGCAGTCGCCATGTGGCTTGGCGACGACCTTCACACCAACACCATGCTTTCCGTCGAACGAAGCGACATCGGCGTCGGCATTGCCTACTCGACGGGGGATGAATCCTACGTCATCGTGGTCGAGACCGCCTGGCAAACCAAAAGCGGGTTGCCGCAAGAGGAAGCCTCCATCTTTTTGACGGGCATTCCGCAGACCCAAGTCGCCTATGCCGCCATGTCCACGCTGGCGGCGGAGAACGGTCTGCTGCCGCAGGGCATGGCTCCCGTTACGATAGCCACCGCCCTCCCCGACGGCATGGTTTATCACGAAGTCCAATACGGTCAAAGCCTGTGGAGCCTTGCCATCGCCTACGGCGCGACCATCAAGCAGATTCAACAATTGAACGGGCTGGCAGATACGACGGTTCAGCCTGGTCAACGCCTGTTGATTTTGCAGAACGCCACCCAGCCCGCGCCTGACTCTGCTCCGCAGGTTCTTGTTTTCCCCACCCAGGCCTTTTCCACCCCGACAGCGATTTCCACCGCCACGCCCGCGCTTGAATCCACGCCAGAGATTTCAGAACGCGACAGGCGCAACAATATGTTCGGTGTCGTTGCCATCGGCGTCGCCGCGTTATTTTTGGGCGGATTGTTCACCGTGATGACGCGCAAGAAGCCGATATAACAAGACTTTATTTGAAATAATCCATGGATTTCACAGACAAGAAAAAATCTGTGCAAATTAGTGAAATTAGCGGCAAGGGTTTTGGGATTCTTGGTATGGGGCAACTTGGGTTAATTAGGGGAGAGTTCATTTTGAACTACTGAACCACTGAGACACGGAAACACGGAGAAAACCAATTAAAAAAACTCTGTGTCTCAGTGTCTCAGTGGTTGGCGGTTTTGTGTTTGAAAAAAGGTCTGTACTTTTCCTCCTCCACGGCGTAAACTAGACAAAATCTCTGAGCATGATCAGCGCTCACAACGAGACGGTCATGCCGCGAAAACTGGAGACCCCATGATTTTCTCGAACACTCCGCGCCCTGAGGACTTGAAATCTCTTGCGGATGTGAAACACGCGCCGTTTTGGTTGGATGATTCACGGCGTCCCGTCCCCCTCTCATCTTTAACTGAAAACATCACCGCAGACCTGACAATTATCGGCGCAGGCTTTACCGGCTTGTGGACGGCGCTCGCAGCGAAGCAAGCCGACCCAAAGCGGGATATTGTCCTACTCGAAGCGGGGGAGGTGGGCTGTGGCGCAAGCGGACGCAACGGCGGGTTTATGGCGTCGTCGCTGACGCACAACTTCGGCAACGGCTTTTCCCGCTGGCGCGACGAACTCAAAACCCTGACCCAACTGGGACATGAAAATCTCGACGGCATTGAAGCCACCATCAAGCAGTTTAACATCGATTGCGACTTCATCCGCTCCGGCGAAATCAGCGTGGCGAACGAACCGCAGCAAGTCGCCGAATTGCAGGAAGAAGCCGAAGAGTCGGTGGAGTACGGCGAGAACATCCAATTTTTGAATCAGGAGCAGGTGCGGGCGCGGGTCAACTCGCCGACTTATCTTGCCGCCGTCCACGACCCGTCTGTGGCGATGGTCAACCCTGCGCGGCTGGCTTGGGGCTTGAAGCGGGCTTGTCTCGAGGTTGGAGTCCGCTTGTTCGAGGGGACTCAGGTTCGGGCGTTGGAAGAACGTGGCGCGGGCATCGTCGTCAAAACGGACTATGGTCAGGTTCAATCTCAAAAAGTGGCGCTCGCCACAAATGCCTTTCCGCCCCTGCTCAAATCGCTTTCGTGGCGCATGGTTCCCGTTTACGATTACGCCCTGATGACCGAACCGCTCTCGAAGGAACAACACGACGCAATTGGTTGGTTCGGGCGCGAGGGCGTCGGCGACTTTGGCAACCAGTTCCACTATTACAGCATCACCCCCGAAGGGCGGATTTTGTGGGGCGGCTACGACGCAATTTATTACCGCAATAACGCTGTTGCGCCGCATTTGGAGAATCGCCCCGAAACCTTTGCCCGCCTCGCTGGACATTTCTTCCAAAACTTCCCGCAGTTGGAAGGGCTGCGCTTCACCCATGCCTGGGGCGGAGTCATCGACACCTGCTCGCGTTACACCGCGTTTTGGGGCAAGGCTTACGGCGGAAAAGTAGCGTATGCCCTCGGTTACACGGGACTCGGCGTGGGCGCGGCGCGCTTCGGCGCGTTGGTCATGCTTGACCTGCTCGACAACAAGAAAACCGAACGTACCGCGTTGAGCATGGTCAGGCAGAAGCCGTTCCCATTTCCGCCTGAGCCGTTGCGAAGTCCCGTCATCAACTTCACCCGCTGGGCGATGAATCAGGCAGATCAGAATCAGGGTCGGCGCAATCTGTGGTTGAAGACGCTCGACGCGCTGGGGTTGGGATTTGATTCGTAACTGAAAAGACCTCGGAGGTCTGTGAAACCTTCGAGGTCTTTTTACTTCTCGCTTTTTCCTAATCTCTAATCACTTCTTACTCGGTTTCGCCATCTCGTCCCTCACCGTGTTGTACAAACTCTCCGCCTTCAAATCGCTCAGCGAGTAGCACGGCGCTTTGAGGTGATCGGCCAACTGTTGCGCGAGGCCCTGGGCAAAGGCATTCAGGTTTTCTTATTTCAACCCCAAATACGTCCGCGTAAACTTGCGGATTTCAACGGCAATGGCAAGCGCCTCTTTTGCATCTTCGGGTGTTGGCTGACTTCCAGGATAACGAGTTTGAACGGCGTGCCTGGTCAGGTCTGCAAGTTTTTGTTGATCGAACCCCGTCAATATGCCGTTTTCGTTGCACATCGAATCCAAAGCCACAAGGTCATGCGTTTTGGGGAAGTCGAAATCCCGCAATATCAGCAATGCCTTTAGATATTTTTCAGAGCATTGCTGAGAGTGGAAACACACCGCCGAGAAAAACGGTTTTTTTGCTTTGAGCAATAGTTTTGCAGTGCCGAGGTCTTCTTCGGCATACGCAATCCAATCTCTAAGTTCGTTTACGTCTACCATAAAGGATTTTTCCTTTTTTGACCATTTCTCGAATGAAAAAGCCGTTGGCAACCCCGCCTTGTAGGGCTTCTTCGATTTCCCTGGGGGTCTTCACAACAATATCCACGGGAAATTCGCGCGGACAAAGCAGGAGGGAGGCGGCGCGATACATTTCCTTTTCCCTGCCGTTTGTTTCCATCACAATCAACAAATCCACATCGCTGTCGGGAGTGGGGCTTCCATAGGCGTATGAACCGAACAAGATGATTTTTTCAGGCTTCAACTCTGCCACGAGACGTTTGACTGCTTTGGGCAGTGTCTTTGCCACAGGCGGAAAACCTGTCGGGCGGATGTCCGTCTTGACCAACGCAGAAGTTCTCATGGCGTGATTTTACCATTTGAAAAGCCTCCCAAGTCTCCAAACTCGGAAGGCTTCCCAATTCAATTACAACTCACTTCTTACTCGGTTTCGCCATCTCATCCCGCACCGTGTTGTACAAACTCTCCGCCTTCAAATCGCTTAACGAGTAGCACGGCGCTTTGAGGTGATCGGCGAGTTGCTGCGCGAGGCCCTGGTCAAAGGCGGCGTGCTCCATGTTGATGACCACGGAGCGGGTCTTTTCGTTTGCGATCATTTCCGCGAATTTGAAGCCTTCTTCCTGCGGCGGCAATGTCCCGATGGAGACGTTGCCTGCGCCGTCGGTCAGCACGATGAGCAGCGGTTCCACATCGGGGTGGATGTGCTTCTCGTGGGTCAATACGTCATGCGCCATGAATAGTCCCGCCGAGAGCGGAGTCTTTCCGCCGACGGGGATGTCCATCAGTGCGCGCTGTGCGAGTTGAACGGAATTGGTGGGGGAAAGTACCAGCGTGGCGCGGTCTTTTTGGAAGACGATCAGCCCGACGCGGTCACGCCGTTGGTAGGCATCGGTCAGCAATGAGAGGATCGCTCCCTTGGTCGCGTTCATGCGCTCCGCAACTGCCATCGACCACGAAGCATCCACGAGGAAGAGAACCAGGTTGGCAACCCGCTTCACGCGGATCTTGCGCTGCAGGTCGCTCTTCTTGATCGAGAACGCCAACTTCTTGCGTTCTTCGGTGCGCTGTTTTTGGAAAGGCGCGGCGGCGCGGAACGAGGCATCGAAGGCGATGTCCGTCAGGTTGTCACCTGCGGGACGTGCCTTGATGTAACGTCCGTGCTTGCGCTCGGTCTTGGTCAGCGAACGCCGACCAGCCTTTTGGCGGGTTAGTTTATCGAGGGGGGTGTTGAGTTTTCGAGGCTGGAAGGTCTCGCCTGCCTTGACCTTTTGTCCGCCTTCCCACCAGTTCGCATTCGAGCTTGCGAACACTTCCTGCTGCTGCATGGGTTCGGGGTTTCCCTGTTGCGGACCTTCCTCCTGCGCCTCATCTTCGAGTTTTAACTTTTTTTTTCCTCGCCTTCGCCGTCCTGCTTCTCGGTTTCTTCGCCTTCCTGGTCGTTCGGCATGGACTGACCCGCGAGTTGCTCGATGCGTTCCTGCAACTGCTCGGTGGTCAACTCAGCCTGTTGGAAGGGAGTCCGCTTGATGCGGTGGGGCAGAGCCAGTTCCGCGGCAAGGGCGATGTCGTGGTCGTTGATCTTGGTGCGACCTTCGAAAGCGGCTTCTGCGCGTGCGGCTTTGAGGATAACCAAATCGGCGCGGTGACCATCCACGTTGAGCGAGGCGGTCAGCGCGGCGATGGAGAGCAGGTCACGGCTGGTGTGGGTGACCTGGTCGACGAGTTCGCGGGCTTTGGCGATGCGCTCGGAGAGTTCTCCCTCTTTGGGAAGCCAGATGTGACGGAAATTATCCGCATCTTTTTCGTAGGAGAGATTCCGCTCCATGATGGTGACACGTTCCCGGGCTTCGCGGATGCCGACGATATCCACCGACAGGGCGAAGCGATCCAGCAACTGCGGGCGGAGGTCGCCTTCTTCGGGGTTCATCGTCCCGACGAGAATGAAGCGGGCGGGGTGGGCAAACGAGATTCCTTCGCGTTCGACCGTGTTCACGCCCATCGCGGCGGAATCCAACAGAATGTCCACCACATGGTCGTCGAGCAGGTTCACTTCATCAATGTAGAGCAGACCGCGATTTGCGCTGGCAAGTACGCCAGGCTCGAAGTGACGTTCGCCCTTCTGGATGGCTTTCTCGATGTCGAGCGTGCCGACCACGCGGTCTTCGGTGGCAGACACGGGAAGATTGATAAATGGCGTGGTGCGTTCTGTAAAAGGCAGAACTTTGCTAGAACCGCCGCGCTCCTTGCATTCGGTACACCAGGTTGCGGGCTTGTTCGGGTCGCAGCCAAAACGGCAGTCCTGCACGATTTTTACGCGCGGCAGCAGCGCCGCAAGGGCGCGGGCGGCAGTGGATTTTGCCGTGCCGCGTTCGCCGCGGATCAACACGCCGCCGATGCGGGTATCAACGGCATTCAAAATCAGAGCGCGTTTCATGCGCTCCTGTCCAACGATTGCTGTAAATGGGAATATTGCGGGCATTTGTTAACTCCGGGAAGTGATTATAACGCCAGTTTTAATTTGTGAAGGGTGAAAGGTGACTGGTCGCCAAACTCATATACAAATTTAACACTGATGACAGCAACTTATTTACGGCTTCCACATCTACATAAATATCGAAATTAAATTTTGGAGGTACCGAGATGACAGATGTAAAAGTTCAACCCAAAGTAGTCGTGTTCAGCACGCCCACCTGCTCTTATTGCAATATGGCAAAGGCTTATTTCCGCGAGAAAGGCGTCAAATTCACCGACATCGACGTCAGCCGCGACCAGGCTGCCGCGAGGGATATGGTCCGCCGTTCCGGGCAAATGGGCGTGCCGGTGATCGACATCGGTGGCAAAATCGTGGTCGGCTTCAATCGTCCGCAAATCAATACACTGTTGGGGATTAACTAACATGGCGAAAATCAATATTCAACCCCTCGGAACCCGAGTCCTGATCCGCCCGCTGGAGCAGGAATCCAAGACCTCTTCGGGCTTGTACCTGCCCGA
>CAILWD010000115.1 GCA_903837815.1 uncultured Chloroflexota bacterium
ACCGCCGCCGCCTGGGCGGACAAATACGATGGCGCCGTCCACAACACCCCGATCCGCAACGTGACGATTGCCGTACCCGAAGCCATCGGCGTGATGGGAATTCTTCTGCCTGACGATCATTCGTTGCTGGCGCTTTGCACGTTAGCCGCATCCGCTCTGGCGATGGGAAATGTCCTCGTCGTTGTCCCCTCTCAAACGTCGCCGCTGATCGCCACCGATTTTTATCAGGTTCTCGAAACATCCGATGTCCCCGCTGGCACGTTCAACATCGTCACAGGCGGACGGGACGAACTCGCCAAGACCCTCTCCGAACACGATGACGTGGACGTGGTCTGGTACGCAGGTTCGCCCGAAGGACAGAAGGCTGTGCAAATCGCGTCCATTGGAAACATGAAGCAAACCTGGGTCATGCCCATTTCAGGCGAGTTGCCAGAGATGGATGAGATTTTGCGGCATTCAACTCAGGTGAAAAATATCTGGGTTCCGTATGGAGGGTGAACTGAAAAGAAAACCCGCGTATGCCGTTTTTATCCTGGCGCAAAATAGATTGACCCGCCAAATTACCGGACCAGATACAAACCACACCTGGCGCGGCCCAACCATTCATCCGCCTGATCTAAAATGAAAATGTGCTTTATCTCAGTCAACGATGAATAGCCTGGCTCCAACTGCGGTGTGGGAACGGTGCGCTTCGGCGTGGTCGGCGACCTGGTAACTCATCCCCGGCTTGAGGGTGAATTTCCTGCCATCGGGGAGTTCGGTATGCAGTTCTCCTTCCAGACACAGCAGGATATGACCCTTATCGCACCAGTGATCGGCGAGGTAGCCCGCGCTGTATTCCACCATGCGCACGCGGATGGTATCGAATTGTTGAGTCCGCCAGAACGCCATGCCCGTCTCTCCCTTATGTTCCGTCGGGGCGATCTCCGCCCAGTTTGTAACGCCGAAGGGGATATTTTTCATGTCCATGATTCATTCCTTTCCGGGAGGTCTTTCCCAAGCCAGTCATTGGATTTTGCAGTGAGTTTCAAAATTGCTTCGCGTAATTCCGACGGGGAATGCGTCAGAATATCGGGCCTGGCGCGGAGCAAAGTTTCGGCGCTTTGATGTCCCCAGCCGACGGCGATGCTTTTGACTCCGGCCTCCCTTGCCGCGCGGATGTCGCTTGCCGAGTCGCCCACCATGCAGACCGCTTCGCCCCCCGCCGCAAACTGGTTCTGCGCAAGGGAAATTTTCTCCACCTTCGAGCCTGGCGAATCCACCCCGTAGATTGCGCGGATACAATCATCCAGCCCGTGCGCCGAAAGAAAAGCCTTCACATTATCAGACGAGTTGCCGGTGACGATCCCTAAAACATGGTTTGTCGATAATTCACGGATAACCTCACCCAGCCCCGCAAAAATCCCCGGCGGAGATTTCTTCTCCCCAAACTTTTCCAGACAGCGGCGGACGAATTCAGAGAGCAATTCGTCGGGAACTTCCAGTTGCGTCCCGTAGGTTGCAAAAGACATGACCTCCAGCGAGTTCAGGTCATCGTGGGTGGCGGTGTGCTTCACACCCAATTCGTCGCAGGCTTCCTGGCCAAATTGAAGCAGGTCGCCCAAAGTGTCGGCAAGCGCGCCGTCAAAGTCGAAGAGGATGAGGGCCATGGATCGAGGACTATCCTAAAATCTCTTCCCAATTCAATTCGCCAAAGGCTTTTTGCAGTCTGTGGCCATCGTCCACGGTGATGATTTGCAGGTTGGTAAACAATCTTTCGGCCACCTCACGGACGGGCGCGGGAGGCACAACGTCATCCTCCGTTCCATGAATAAGGACGGTTGGAACAGAAACAGGTTCGAGGTCGAGGTAGGCAGCGAAGTGGTCGGGGAGTAAGGCGGGGGCGAGCAGAATCAATTTCCGCACCTGAGTTGGGTGTTCGCAGGTGAAGACCGTCCCCATCAACCCGCCAAACGACGAGCCGATGATGGTCCAGTTTTTCCTGCGTCCCAAAATCGGCTTGAGTTGTTTCGTCCGCTCTTCAAAGGAGCCAGTGAAATCGGGCGTGACCATGCCGGGGAACTTCTCGGCAAACTGACGCGCCTTGCCGCTCTGGCTGTTGCTTTCCAGTCCATGCAGATAAATGATGCGGGAGTTGTCCATTTTCTTTTTCCTCACTCTGGGTTTTGGCGCGGGGACTTCATCCACAATAAAGTCGGCTGGTTCTTCTTCCACCCGTCTGACCTCGGTCAGCGACGGCGAACGCAGAAGGTCGCGCAGTTCCTTTTGCAAAGGCGGCGGAAAGTCGGGGGCGATACGACGCAGGGTGACCACGGTCATCGGGTTTTGCGTGTTGCTCAAAATATGTTTCAGTAGGAAAGTCGTCTCGTTGGCGGAGGCACGATAAAGGGCAACGATGAGATCGGTCAGATCGTTTTGCAGGGTCGACGGAGCTTCTTCGATGAGCGGTTCGGCCATGTCGAAGATGGTCGGCAGGTTGTTGTTCGACGCTTCCGCGATCATCGGCAGCAGGGCTTGAATGCCGTTTGCCCACGTCCGCATTCGGGCGGGATGCAAGTACTCGCGGACAAGAGTCAGGAATTGCGCGGGCGTTTCTCTCCTCATGCGCGTCAGGCTGGTGGAGAGCAGCGCCGAGCGCACATCGGGGTCGCGGATTTGCTGAGTCCACGCGGTGAGACGGGGCAGCAGGCGTTCCTCCTGTGGCGGGATTCTTCCAAGCAAAAACGCCGCCAGCAGACGGGTTTCCAGCGCGCCTTCGTCCCAAAGCCTGTCCGCTAGGTCAAGTGCAAACTGCGGGTTGGCTTCCGCCACAGCACGCAGTTCGTTTTCGATCTGGGTCAGCACAGCGGGGGGCGTGCGATAAGTTTTGAGGTTGGAGCCGGGGGCTACGTTTTCCACTGTCCGCAAGGTGTAGTTAACGTAGAAGTCGAGCATCTCGCGCAAATGCTTCATGAACTCATCTGGCAGGAAGAAAAAATCTGCCAGACGGTTGGCTTGCTTGCGGAGACGGGCGAGATCTATGGCGGGCATGGGATTATGGTAGGGGCACGACGCGTCGTGCCCCTACGGAAAATTAATACGCTTTCGCGAAATACACTTTTCTCTTGGAAGGCTTGCCGCAGACGATGCAGGTTCCTGCTTCGGTGGGCTGGTCGAACGGGATGTTGCGGGTGGTGGCTTTGGTATCTTCCTTGACCTTTGCCTCGCACTCGCGTGATTCGCACCAGTAGGAGAACGCCCAACTATCTTTGACGATGTTCTTCAAGTCTTCGTAATCTTTTGGTTCGTGGATGTTGGCATCGCGGAATTCGGTGGCGCGTTTGAGGAGTGCATCCTGAATCTCGACCAGCAACCCGCTGACAGCGGAGTCCAGACCTGCTTGGGGGACGAAGGATTTTCCTTCCTTGCCGGGCTTGTCGCGGCGGGCAAGGGCGACGGTTCCCTTTTCTACATCCTTGGGGCCGACCTCGATGCGGAGCGGCACGCCGCGCATTTCCCAATCGTTGAATTTGAATCCGCTGCTGACGTTGTCGCGGTCGTCCATCTTGATGCGGATGCCGGTGGCTTTGAGTTCTTTGAAGATGCGGTCGGCGACTTCCATCACTTTGGATTTTTCTGCGTCGGTTTTGAAGATGGGGACGATGACCGCTTGAATCGGCGCGAGGCGGGGCGGCAGGACCAAGCCCTGGTCGTCGCCGTGAGTCATGATGATGGCGCCGATCATGCGGGTCGAGAGTCCCCACGAGGTGGTTTCGGCGAATTGCAGGGTGTTGCTCTGGTTGACAAATTGAATCTCGAAGGCTTTGGCAAAGTTCGTGCCGAAATAATGCGAGGTGGCGGATTGCAGCGCCTTCTTATCCTGCATCATGCCTTCGATGGAGGTCGTGATCTGCGCGCCCGCGAATCGTTCGGTCTCGCTCTTTTGTCCCTTGAAGACAGGGATGGCGGCTTCGTTGACGGCAAAGTCGTAGTACACGTCGAGGATGCGATACATTTCCTCGAGGGCTTCCTCTTTGGTGGCGTGTGCGGTATGACCTTCCTGCCAGTAGAACTCTGCCGTGCGCAGGAAGAGTTTGGTGCGCAGTTCCCATCGCATGACGCTGCCCCATTGGTTGATTAAGATGGGCAGGTCGCGCCATGACTTGACCCACTTGGAATACATGTAGCCGATGATGGTCTCGGACGTGGGGCGGACGACCAGCGGCTCTTCGAGTTTTTCTCCGCCGCCGTGGGTGACCACTGCCAGTTCGGGCGAGAAACCTTCGACGTGTTCCTTTTCCTTCTCGAAGAACGACATCGGTATCAACGTGGGGAAGGCCGCGTTGACGTGACCTGTTTCTTTGAAGCGCTTGTCGAGTGCAGCCATGCAGTTTTCCCACAGCGCCCAGCCGTAGGGTTTGACCACCATGCAGCCGCGCACGGGAGCATAGTCTGCAAGATCCGCTTTCAATACGAGTTGGTTGTACCACTCGGAAAAATCTTCGGAACGGGGGGTAAGTTTTTCTTCAGCCATTTTGACTCCAGAGATTAGAGATTAGAGATTAGATGAGTGGTGAGTAGGGATTGAGAGTAGTAATTGTTGGTGAAAGACTATTCTCTATTTTCCATTCTCTACTCTCTCCACCGCAGTTTTCACGTCTTCCGCAAAGTATAACAACTCTTGTTGACGCATGGGCATGTAGGATTCGAATTCCTTGAAGAACTGATCGAAAGTGGACTGCCAACCGCTCCCGACCAGTATCAGAGGTCTGGGGGGCAGAGACTCGATAATCATCAAATTCCACATCAGGGAAATTTCGGTCAGTGTGCCAGCGCCGCCGGGCAGGGCAATTGCCGCGTCACAGCCTTCGATGATGACTTTCAGTCTTTCGATCAAGGTCTGCTTTTTGATTTCTTCCTTGACCCAGGCGTTGACCTTGGAACCGCGCCAGTCTTCGATATCCTGACAGGTCACGCCGATGACGTGTCCGCCCGCTTCGGATGCCCCGCGCGAGACCGCTTCCATCGTGCCGTAGTATCCGCCCGTCGCCACGACATGTCCGCGCTCGGCCAGCAATCTGCCAAGTGCGCGAGCTTCTTCGTAAGCCGCCGAGCCTTCCTTCGGTTGTGCGCCGCCAAATACAGTAATGTTCATCGTTTGTCCTTTGGGTGGGTAGGGTACATAGGTAAACAGGTA
>CAILWD010000116.1 GCA_903837815.1 uncultured Chloroflexota bacterium
CTCAGTTACTACGCCGAACACGAAGCGGGCGACTTGATGAGCCGCATCACCAACGACACCTCGGCAATCGAACAGGCGTTTTCGATGGCGCTGGTCAACGTCTTTAGTGGAATCCTGCTGTTGGTGTGGATTGCCTACAACATGATCACCCTCAGCCTGCCCTTTGCTTTGCTGGCGCTTTCGGTTTCGCCGCTGATGTTTGCCGCCACCGTCTGGTTTTCGGGACAGGCGCGCAAAGCCTTCCGCAAGAGCCGCGAAGAGATCGGCAACGTCAACGCCGAATTGCAGGAGACCATCTCCGCCGTGCGCGAAGTGCAAGCCTTCAACCGCGCCGATGAAAACATCGAGCAGTTCAAGGAAGTCAACGCCGCCAACCGTGACGCGAACGTGAAAGCCGTGGCGTACACCTCTGCGCTTGCGCCCACACTCGAAGCCCTCTCCTATCTTGGATTGGCAATCGTGACGGGCGTCGGCGGCTGGTACCTGCTGACGGGTGACCTGCTCTTCGGGACGACGGTCACGCTGGGGTTGGTCATCACCTTCCTCGCCTACGTCCAGCGCTTCAACCAGCCGATTCAACAAATCGCCGTGCTGTGGACAAACATCCAAAACGCCATCGCGGGTGCGGAACGCATCTTCAACATCCTAGACGAGAAACCCGCCGTCACCGACAAACCAGAAGCCAAGCCGATGACCGAAATCAAAGGTCTGGTGGAGTTCGACAATGTGGCGCACGAATATGAAGACGGTGTGCCCGTGTTGAAGGGAGTTTCGTTCACCGCCCAGCCTGGTCAGACCTTTGCGATTGTCGGACCGACGGGAGCGGGTAAGACCACCATCATCAACCTGCTGCCGCGCTTCTACGACGTGACCGAAGGCGCGGTCAAAATCGACGGCGTGGATGTGCGCGACGTGACGGCAGAATCCATCCGCAAGCAGGTCGGCATTGTCTTGCAGGACACTTTCCTGTTCAGCGCCTCGGTCATGGAAAATATCCGCTTTGGTCGCCCCGACGCAACCGATGAGGAAGTCCGCGCCGCCGCGAAACTTGCCAACGCAGACTCTTTCATCGAACGCCTGCCCGAAAAATATCAGACCGTTTTAGGTGAACGCGGCTCAGGCTTGAGTCAGGGACAACGTCAACTGCTTTCGATTGCCCGCGCCGCGCTCGCCGATCCCCGTGTGCTGATTCTCGACGAAGCCACCTCCAGCGTGGACACGCGCACCGAGCGTCTGATTCAAAAAGCGTTCGACGCCCTGCTCCAAAGCCGTACTTCCTTCGTCATCGCCCACCGCCTGTCCACCATCCGCAACGCGGACATGATTCTCGTGCTCAAAGATGGTCAAATCATTGAGCGCGGCAAACATGATGAACTGCTTGAAAAGAAGGGCTTTTACTACGACCTGTACATGAGTCAGTTCAAGAAACAGGAAGAAGTGGAAGTTGCAAGTGTTCAGTAGTTAGTAATCAGAAAGAGTTCCGAGTTCTTGCGGAATCATAAAAACAAACAGCGGAGCAGATGTTATGTCTGCTCCGCTGTTCTAATTATAATCACCTCTCTACTTCACCAAATTCCTCAGTACCGTGTGCAAGATGCCGCCGTTGCGATAGTAATTAACCTCCACGTCGGTGTTCAACAACGCGGTGGCTTTGAACTCGATGACTTTACCGTCCGCTTTCTTTGCCTTGATGGTCAACTCTGCCTTGGGTTGGATGTTGTCATTCAGCCCTTCAATGGAGAAGATTTCGCCGCCGTCCAAGCCAAGGGATTCTGCGTTCTGTCCCTGTGTAAACCTCAGCGGAAGGACACCCATCCCCACGAGGTTGGAGCGGTGAATGCGTTCGAACGTTTCAGCAACGACAGCTTTCACACCTTGCAGCATGGGACCCTTGGCCGCCCAGTCACGGCTGGAGCCGGTGCCATATTCCTTGCCAGCCAGCACAATCGTGGGCACGCCAGCCTCTTTGTATTTCATCGCCGCGTCGAAGATGGACATCACTTCGCCGGAGGGTTGGCGTTTCGTCCAGTTGCCCTCCTTCGGCGCGACCATGATGTTCTTTAGACGGATGTTTGCGAACGTACCACGCGCCATCACCAGGTCATTGCCACGCCGCGTGCCATATTGATTGAAGTCTCTGGGCTGAACTCCGCGTTCCTGTAGGAATTTACCAGCGGGAGAGTCGGCAGCGATGTTGCCCGCAGGCGAGATGTGGTCGGTGGTGATAGAGTCGCCGAACAGGCCGAGGACACGCGCGTTTTCAATCGGCTGGATGGACGGCACATCGAGGCTCAGGGTTTGGAAATATGGCGGGTGGTGAATGTAAGTCGAGTCTTCGCTCCACTCGAACAGGTCGCCTTCCTTGACCTTGATTTCCTTCCACATGTCGGAGCCGGAGAACACGTCTGCATACTTGGATTTAAACATCTCAGATTTGACGTTCGCTTCAATCGACTCGTTGATCTCCTGTTGGCTGGGCCACAAATCTTTGAGATAAACTGGCTGATTATTTTGGTCTGCGCCAATTGGCTCGTTGACCAGATCAATGTCGACTGTGCCAGCCAGCGCGTACGCCACAACCAGCGGAGGCGAAGCGAGATAGTTTGCCTTCACCAGCGGGTGGACGCGTCCTTCAAAGTTTCGGTTGCCGGAGATGACCGCCGAAGCGATCAAGTCGCCGCTGGTTACAGCCTTGGCGACCTCGCCCGGCAACGGTCCAGAATTTCCGATGCAGGTTGTGCAGCCGTAAGCGACAATATTAAATCCAAGTTTGGAAAGCGGTTCGAGCAGCCCCGCGCTCTTGAGATACTCAGTCACCACCAGCGAGCCGGGCGCAAGCGAGGTTTTGACGTAGGGTTTGACGTTCAAGCCTTTCTCAACTGCCTTCTTTGCCACAAGCCCCGCCGCGATCAATACGGATGGATTCGAGGTGTTAGTGCAGGAGGTAATTGCCGCAATCACCACTGAGCCATGCTTCATTTTTTGCGAGCCGCCATTTGTGCCAAAGGTCGCTTCGCGGCTCAAGGCATCGGCAGAGAGTTCATAGCCACGTTCTTTGACCGGGGCGGTCAATGCCTTCTTGAAGTTCTCCTTCATTTCGGAGAGCGCCACGCGGTCTTGTGGACGTTTGGGTCCCGCCAAAGACGGAACGACGGAACCGAGGTCGAGTTCGAGGGTGTCTGTAAATTCCGGGTCTGGGCTGCCAGCTTCACGGAAGAGTCCCTGTGCGCGCATGTAGGCTTCAGTGCGGGCGACCACTTCTTCGGGGCGACCCGTCAATCGCATGTAGCGCAGAGTCTCCTCATCGACAGGGAAATAGCCCATCGTCGCGCCGTATTCGGGAGCCATGTTGGCAATTGTCGCGCGGTCTGTGAGCGACATGTTGTTCAGGCCTCCGCCGTAGAACTCGACGAACTTGTCCACCACGCCCTTCTTGCGCAGCATTTGAGTCACGGTCAGCACGAGGTCGGTGGCGGTGACGCCCTCTTTGAGTTTTCCATAGAGTTTGAATCCGATGACATCGGGCAGGAGCATGTCCATCGGCTGACCGAGCATGACGGCTTCGGCTTCGATTCCGCCCACGCCCCAGCCGACGACGCCCAGGCCATTAATCATGGTCGTGTGTGAGTCGGTGCCGACGACGGTATCGGGGAAGGCGAGCAAGACTTCGGAAGTCTTCGTCATCACCACTTCGGCGAGGTTTTCAAGGTTAACTTGATGGACAATACCGGTCATCGGCGGCACTACGCGGAAATTGCTGAAGGCTTTTTGCCCCCACTTCAAAAATTCGTAGCGTTCGCGGTTGCGCTGAAATTCGACCTCTGCATTGCGGTTGACCGCGTCGGCAGAGGCGAAGAAATCCACCTGAGCCGAATGGTCGATGACCAAATCCACAGGCACGAGCGGGTTGATTTTCTTCGGGTCGCCGTCCAGGCGGGCAACGGCGGAGCGCATCGAAGCCAAATCTACAACAGCAGGCACGCCGGTGAAGTCCTGCATCACAACACGGGCGGGCAGGAAGGGAATGCCGGGGCGTGCGCCTTTGGGACTCCACGCGGCGATGTTCTTCACATCGTTCTGCGTGATCTCGCGGTCATTGCATTGGCGAAGGGCAGCTTCGAGGACGATGCGGATGGAATAGGGCAGTTTGCTGAGTTTGGTCAACCCAGCCTTCTCCAGCGCATCGAGGCGGAAGAAGACGTACTCTCTTCCCCCAACTTTCAATACATCACGGGACTTGAACAGGTCTTGCATAGGATACTCCTTTGGTATGAGTTTTTTTGTAAGGCGAAATTAATTTTGCCTTACGCTCACACCACAACTTTCTTGAAGAACTCAAAGGAGCGCCTTTGATATCCTTAATCCTTTGTGGTGGGATTTACAGTTTCAATTCTTTCTTAATGGATTCGACAAACTGGCTTTTTTCGGCTTCAGGCAGGAAACAAGCCTGTGCGCCGCGCAGGACGCTCTGTTTCAACACGCCGATTGGCACTTTCAATTGTTCGCACACGTGCTGGTACTCGTGCGTGAGGGTGATGCGCGAGACGCTGGGATCGTCGGTGTTGAGCGTCGTCTGCAGGCCCGCTTCGATCATCTTCGGCAGTGGATGCGCCGGCAGCGACCGCACGACACCCGACTGGTAGTTGCTTGTTACGCAGACCTCGAACACCGTGCCGCGTTCCTTCGCAAGGGAGACGATGTCTTCGCTCCCTGCATCCATCACCCGCACCCCATGGCCGATGCGTTCTGCACCGAGGTTTAAAATCGCGTCGCGCACATTTTCAGCGGGTCCCCACTCGCCCGCATGGATGGTGATTCGCAAGCCCGCCTGCCTTGCCTCTTTGAAAATATCGTGAAACGGCGCAGTCTTGAACTCGGCTTCATTGCCTGCCAGGTCCAAACCGTACAGACCGTTCTTCATATAGCCCGCCGCCAGCCACGCTACCTGCTCGGCAAGGTCGGGGCTTTCGTGGCGGTTGACCGAGGCGATCAGCCCCACTTTCACCTTGTATTTTTGTGCCGCAGCGTTTGCGCTTTCCACCACCCAATCCATTACATCGTGCAGGGGAAAGCCTTCGGCGCGGCTCAAGGCAACGGGAGTAAATCTCAACTCAAGGTAGCGGACGTTATCCTTTGCGGCATCCTCCACCGCTTCACGGGTCACGCGATGAATCACGTCAGGCGACTTGTAGAAAAGCCGCAGGGTCTTGAATTTATCGAGGAAATTGGTAAAGGTCTGCGGGTCCTGGTCCTGCACCTGCACCAGCCCGCTCAGGTTGAACATGTTGATGGGAACCGTCACCCCATGCTGGCGGGCGACATCGAGCATTGTTGTTAAACGTAAAGACCCTTCCAGATGACGATGTAACTCCACCTTTGGGAGGGAGAAGTATTGATTCAGCGGAGAGGTATTATCGTTTAGCATTCGTCCAAAGCTAATGGCGTTTTCTCTTCTTTTTATTGCCATCCTGTGCCTGCGGCACGGGCTGGGCAACAGCCTGACTTTCAGACGTTTCAATCGGATTAATTTCCACCCGCCTCGGTCTTGCAGCAAACGCGCGACCAATCACCAAACCGCGCACGTCTTCAAGAAGCTGCTGGAACATTTCCGACGCGCGTCCTTTGTATTGTACCAGCGGGTCACGTTGGGCGTAAGCCTCCAACCCAATTGAAATGCGCAATGCCTCGACCTTTGTGAGATATTCCACCCACAACTCGCTGAACGCGCCGAGCAATAATTGACGGTGAACTTCGTTGAGAACGTACCTGCCAATCGCTTCGATTAATGCCGTGCGGTCTGACTCGTCCAAATCTGATGCCGCTTCGTTGAGTCGGCTCTCGCCCAAAGCGATTCGCGCTGCGGGTCCGAAGTCTGCCAGTTTGCCGGCATTCTGGCTCAAGCGTGTAAACTCGGATTGTCCCCACGTGGCGCGAAGGTTCTCCTCTGCCGTATCGAGGTGATCCATCACCTTTTCGTGGATGTCCTCCGCCTGACGCCCGTCGAGCAATTGAGCGGCGAGGAAGACATAACTAAATCGTTGGAATGCCTGCTTGACCTGCTTGTGGGTCTTCTGGTCGAAGCCGACCCTTGTGCCGTATGAAAGATTCAACAGCAGGCGCAGTTTCGCAGCTTCGGTTTCCGCTGGTTCACGCTGGAGCAGGGCTTCGATGTCGCGTTCGATCTGCGCGACGAGGCGTTCCTTCCTGCGGACAAGCCCCTCGCGCGAAGTGCGGAGAATGGCATCTTCGAGATCGTCCCAATCCGAAGGCAGGGGGTTTGGCAGTGACAGCGGTTCGCCCACACGGTTCTGAATCGCGCCGATGAGACGGGTGGCGTTGAGCATGGTCAACTGGTCCGCGACCATCTCCTGGATATCTTCTTTAATTGAAGCAGGGTCTTCGCCGAGCGCGCGCATCATGTCATTGTTCAACTTCAACGGCAGGCGGACAAGGGCGTTGATCTCCTCCAAAATCTTCTGCGGACGCGGGGAGTCCTCGCGGTCGCGCAGCGTTTCAAAGAAGGCATCGAGTGAATCATCCCGTTCGGAGATTTGCGTTTCGAGAGCCTCCTGTGTCTTTGTCACCTGCGTTTCGATGGCGCGTTGGATGTGCGCTCCTTCGGCTTCGATGGCGCGGGAGATGACGTTTAACGTTGAACGTTGAACGTTATCGTTTTCAATTTGACCAAGTATTAACTTGAACCCGTAAGACGGGAATAAGCCATTCTGTGACTCGAAGGCCGGTTGAACCTGGTCGAGCCAGGCAATCAGTTTCCACGGACCTTCTTCGTCAGCCAGACCCATTTCGACGCGCTTGGTTACTTCCGAATCGAGCATACTCGCCACGTCTTCGCTCAAATCCTCCTTGACGAAGATGCGGTCGCGCTGGCTGTAAATCTGCTGGCGTTGTTGGTTCAGCACATCGTCATATTCAAGCAAATGTTTGCGGACGTCGAAGTTCGCGCCTTCCACGCGGGTCTGCGAGCCTTCGATAATGTTGCTGACGAGGCGCACTTCGAGCGGCAGGGCCTCATCCACCTTGAGGCGATCCATTAGTCCGCTGACCTGGTCGCCGCCGAACATGCGCATCAGGTCATCTTGAAGTGAGAGATAAAAGCGCGAGGAGCCGGGATCACCCTGACGGGCGGAACGTCCGCGCAACTGGTTATCGATGCGGCGCGCTTCGTGACGTTCCGAGCCGATGACGTGCAAGCCGCCAAGTTCCTTCACGCGCTCCATGTCTACAAAATATTGGAGGAAGAGTTTGACCTCAGCCTCGTAAATACCGAAGTTGGAGGGATCGACTTTCAGCAAAGCCTGTCGGCGCTCTTCGAGAGTCATATCAAAGGGGTCAGCGTATCCCAACTTCCTCAAAACACGATTGACCGCGGCAATCACTTCTTCAGCGAGTTCGCCGCCGAGTTTGATATCGACACCGCGCCCCGCCATGTTGGTGGCGATGGTCACCGCGCCGAATGCTCCCGCCCCCGCGATGATCTGCGACTCTTCGGTATGCTTGCGCGCGTTCAACACCTGATGTGGAACCCCGCCCTGCAGTACCGACTTCAGACGGTCTCTTGATTCCTCCGGCAATCGCAGCGCTTCGAGCAGTTCAGCCATGTTCGACGGTTCTTCGAGGTTGATGCTGGTCATGCCATGCGGCTTGATGAAGTTGCGCAGCATGTCAGGCGTAATCTTTTCGATGGGTTCGTTGAACGGCGCAAGTTCCGCGATTAGACGCCCGTCCTCTTCGATGTTCCTGGCCTTCATATAAGCCTGTCGGACGAGAGTCACTTGCAGCAAACGGCGGACAGGCTCGGGCTTGAGTCTGCCGGAGAGCCGGTCGGATGATTCAACCGACGTCGTGCCGACCAGCATCGGGCGTCCCAAAACATGGTAGCGGAGGATCTCCGTGACGATGGCTCGCAGTTTGGCTTCCACCGAACGATAGATTACATCGGGGTAATCTTTGCGGCGATAATAGATTTTTCCGTCGCCGCCCTTCGTTGTGTAATAAGAGAAGGAATAGCCTTCCTCATCCTTGTCCTTGTGTTCTTCGAGGGTGGCGTCCGTCCGCAGGGACTGGTATTCCAGGTTGGTCGGGACGGGCATCACTTCGATCTTGTAAATCTTGTTGAATTCCTCGGCTTCGGTCAGCGCCGTACCGGTCATGCCTGCCAGCTTCTTGTACATGCGAAAGTAATTTTGCAACGTGATGGTGGCATAGGTGACGTTCTCAGGCTCGACCTTGACGCCTTCCTTCGCCTCCACCGCCTGATGCAGACCATCGCTCCAACGGCGACCGGGCATAAGCCGCCCCGTGAACTCGTCCACGATGACGACCTTGCCGCCCTGCACGAGATAATCCTTGTTGCGATGGAAGAGATACTGGGCGCGGAGCGCCTGTTCGAGGAAACCCGTCAGACGCGCCTGTTCGGGAGTCAGGTCTTCGGGTCGGTCGGGATCGAGTAGCGGCTGACCCAACAAGGCTTCGACGTGGCTGACGCCGACTTCGGTGAGGGAAACGTTACGATCCTTTTCGTTGACTTCGTAATCTTCGGGCTTCAACTGCTTGACGATGTTCGCCATCACCCCGTAGGTTTCCAAATCGCCAGAGGATGGACCCGAAATGATGAGTGGGGTGCGGGCTTCGTCGATGAGCACGTTGTCCACTTCATCGACGATGGCGAAGTAATGTCCACCCCTTCGACCCTGCTCAGGGCGGGCCTGGACGCGATTGTCGAGCCGCATCGCCATATTGTCGCGCAGGTAATCAAAACCGAACTCGGAGTTGGTTCCGTAGGTGACGTCGGCGCTGTAGGCTTCGACCCGATCCACCAGCCGCAGGTGACGCTGGTCCTCATGCGGCGACTCGCGCTCGAAATCCACAATGAAGGCTTTCTTGCCGTTCTCTGTCGCAGCCGCCATTTGCAATACGCCCACACTCAAGCCAAGCATGTGATAGATGGGAGCCATCCAGCGGGCGTCACGCCGCGCCAGATAGTCGTTGACCGTGATGAGATGCGCGCCGCGTCCCGTCAGCGCGTTGAGATAGACGGGCATGGTCGAGACCAGAGTCTTGCCTTCACCTGTGCGCATCTCCGCGATGTTACCTTTATGCAGCGCCCCGCCGCCAATGATCTGCACATCGTAATGCCGCAGACCGATGGTCCGCTTGGACGCCTCGCGCACGGCGGCAAAGGCTTCGGGCATGAGTTCATCCAAAGCGTCTTGCTCGTATTTGTTGCGATCAGTTTCATCTTCCACCCCATGGATGGCTTTTGCAATCCGCGCCTTGAATTCATCCGTCCTGGCGCGCAAGGCTACGTCACTCAAAGCGGAGTACTCCACCTCCAGCGCATTGACCTGCTCAACCAGTCCGCGAAATTGTTCAACCGTCTTCTTCGTGGGGTCGCCACTGAATAATTTTACGAAGTTCTTAAGCATCAAATAATCCCTTTCACAGAAAGGGATTATAGCATTTGGAAGTAGGGCGGGGGATTGGAGTTTTATTAATGTTTGGGAGGAAGAATGGCAGATTAAAGGCGCCTTCACTTAATAGCTTGGTTTAGCGTTGTTAAAAACAGCGCGAATGAAAAATCTAACACACCTCTTACGCCCCACATACAGCCCGCCGATTTTCCTTTTGTTATAATCATGCCATTGATAGACGGTGGACGAAAGACGATAGACCGTAAAAACGGCCTACGGTCCATTGTCCGACGGAGGCTTAACATGATGCGATTTGACCGCTTTACCGAACGAGCGCAGGAGGCAGCCCAACGCGCCGCCGAAATCATCCAGCGCTACGGACATAATCAGATAGATACCGAGCACATCCTGCTGGCGCTCATCGAGCAGCCCGGCGGGGTGATTCCCCAAATTCTCGAAAAACTCAACGTCAGCCCGGAAGCCCTCACCGAGCGGCTCGACGCCACGCTCCGCGCCAGCCCCAAAGCCAACATCTTCGGCGGCGGCGCGGGACAAATTTTCATCACCCCGCGCGTCAAGCGGATCATCGACCTCGCCAACGAAGAAGCCAACCGTTTGAAAGACGAGTACATTTCCACCGAGCATATCTTTTTGGCGATTCTGACCGAGCGCAACACGCCAGCCGCCCGCATTTTGGAATCGGCTGGATTGACCCGCGACCGAGTCTACGATTCGATTCAAGACCTGCGCGGCGGACAGCGGGTGACCGACCCCCAGGCTGAGACGAAGTACCGGACTCTCGAAAAATATTCCCGCGATCTGACCCAACTCGCCCGCGAAGGCAAACTCGACCCCGTCATCGGGCGCGACAAGGAAATTCTGCGGCTGATTCAAATCCTCTCGCGCCGCACCAAAAATAATCCCGTGTTGATCGGCGAGGCTGGCGTCGGCAAGACCGCCATCGCCGAAGGTCTCGCGCAGAAAATCGCCACCAACGACGTGCCTGAGATTCTTTCGGGCAAGAAAGTCGTCGCCCTCGATCTCGGCGCGATGATTGCAGGCTCCCGCTTCCGTGGCGAGTTTGAAGAACGCCTCAAAGCCGTCATGGACGAAGTGCAGCGCGCCAAGGGCGACGTGATTCTGATGATCGACGAACTGCACACCGTCGTCGGCGCAGGCGCGGCGCAGGGCGCAATGGACGCCAGCAACATGCTCAAGCCCGCCCTTGCTCGCGGCGAGTTGCAGTGCATCGGCGCGACCACCCTCGACGAGTTCCACAAGCACATCGAAAAAGACGCCGCCCTCGAACGCCGTTTCGCCCCCATCCATGTCGAAGAGCCGAGCGTCGATGACACCATCAAAATGCTGCACGGCTTGCGCGACCGCTACGAAGCGCATCACAAAGTCCACTTTTCGGACGAAGCCCTCACCGCCGCCGCCCGCCTTGCTGACCGCTACGTCACCGACCGCCATCTGCCCGACAAGGCGATTCGCTGGTGGGGTAAGGGATCGATCCGTGAAGTTTCAGCGGCA
>CAILWD010000117.1 GCA_903837815.1 uncultured Chloroflexota bacterium
AAAAGATATTGATGGGTCATCGTATCGCCTCAAACTTGGGAAATTCAACACCTAACCACTGAGACACGGAGTCACGGAGTTTTCAATGGTGTTCCTCTGTGTCTTAGCGTCTCAGTGGTTCAAAAATTGAGATTAAGAAATCTTCTTCAAAATCTCAGTCGGGGACATGGTTGAGGTAAATTGCTTGAGTTTGTCCAGCCCGTCTCGACCAAGTGGCACGAGTTTTCCAATCTCGGTATAGAAGGCGTTGCGCTCGCGGCGGGTGGGGAGGTGAGACTTTGCCCATTCACTTTGGTAACCAAGTTTCAGGGCGCGTTGCATGAGCGTGTGACCGTAGATGAAGTATGCGCCGTCCAAGAACGGCTTGCGAAGGGGCTGCATTTCGGGCGCGTCGAAGTCATCCACCAGCCTTTGCCCGAAGGCGTTCATCTCAGTTCCGATGTTGAGCGGCAGATCGAGTTTCTGAGCCAGTTCCACGACTTCGTACAATTTCTTCACTTTCAGTTTGCGCGTCTCAGGGTCGGGGATGTTCCAGTTGCGGTCGGGGACGATGTTGAGCGCAACCGCGCCTTTGGCGATGAGCAATTCGAGCAGCTCCTCGATTGCCTCTTCGCCCGCGGTCGTCCCATCCAACCAGGTGGCGCAGGGCAAAGCCCCGCAGGCGACGATGAGACGGTTGACCTCGTCCACGCTGGGGAAGGTGTCGGGACCCGGCTGGGCGTATCCCACCCCGCCGCGCTTCATCAACTTGGCGCGGATCGTGTTCTGGAATTTAGGCGCGTCGCCAATCTGAGCGCGGATTTGTTCTGCGGGGAGTCCCAACTTCTCCGCCCAAAACGGGGCAGGGTCGGCGAAGTGTTTTGCAGCCGCCTGAACGTAAGCCGCCAGCATGTGACGTTCGGTGGCGTTGCCGGCAGGCGTGAGCGGGAGGACGTCCTTGTCGTAGTCCACGGTCACAGGCGAAAGGTGGGCATTGATGCGTTCCACCATCACGCGGTTGCGTTGACCGGCGCGGGCGCGCATGTCCGCCAGAATGGGGGCAACTTCGGCAGGAGCCTGGCTGGAGGTGAAGCCAATTCCCATGTAATAGTAGACACCCGGTTCGCCCGGCGAGTTGATCTCGCGTGCCGAAAATTCAGGGACGAAGGCGCGGGTTTCCATGCCAGCGCTGCCGCGCACGCCGATGCGTTCGCAGGTGTCGAGAAATTCATCGACGGCGTCGAGGACATCGAAGTCCACGATGCCCAAGGCTTTGAAGCCTTTTTGTTTCGCCAGCCACGCCAGCGCCATCGGCGAGTAGCCGTAGGCGTTGAAGGAAAAGAACGTGTGGCAGTGCAAATTGACAACTTCCTGTTCGGCAGGAAGTTGTGCTTTGGAAGCGATCAAAGAATCAAGAGCTTCGGTTCGTTTTGCGATGGAAAAATCGTTGAGTTGAATTTCGAGATCAGCCGCCATTGAAATACAACTCCTCCAAAGATTTGTTCGCGCCCGGTGCGCCGAACAATGGCAGGCTGCGCGTGCGCATGGTGTTGCCGAGGTCGCAGACAGCTTCGCGGCTCAACTCTTTGATTTCGCCAACTTGCAACGCCAGCAGAATGGACTTGGCGCTCATCTCCAGCAGTTCGACGAGCATCAAAGTCTCGGTGATGTCGGCACGGGACATGGTCACCAAGCCGTGATTTTCCATGATGAAACTATCGTATTTGGGGAGGAAAGGCTCGAATTGCTGTGCCAGTTTTTCGGTGATTGGCTCTGCATACGGGACGACGGGAACGGGACCCACCTCGATGGTTGTCTCAGGATAAATCGGGCGCATGAGCCAGTTCTTCTCTTTGGAAATTGCCATCGCCCCGACATTTGGCGCGTGACAATGGATGACGGAAACGATGTCCTGCCGCAGGTTGAAGAATTTGAGATACATGGGCGTCTCGCCGGTGGGGCGGCGTTTTCCCTCGACCACCTTGCCATCCAGATCAATGAAGACCAGGTCTTTGAGGTCGATGTCACCTTTGTATAACTTGGTGGGGGTGATGAGCAAAAGGTTGTCTTCCAGCCTCCAGGCAAGGTTTCCGCCGCTGCTGGTCACATACAGGTTTTGTGCCAGTTTGTGACAGACCTTCACGAATTCTTCAGCCTGAGCCTCGTACTTTTTCAGTAACTTCATTGATCAATTCTCCTAATTCCAAGCCAAGAGGTTTGAATAAAACTCTTGCATAAGTTTTTGAGAGAGCGCCAAAGAAAACCTG
>CAILWD010000118.1 GCA_903837815.1 uncultured Chloroflexota bacterium
ATGCCCAAACGGGATATTCCCGATGGGTGGGCGAAGAATGGGCGTTGCCCCGCTTGCGGTGCGGCGGGCTTGAAAGTCACCCACCTGCCAGACATGCCCGATTACATGTCCTGCCCGAAATGTGAGATTTCCTTCGAGGTGGAAAACGGCGGCAGGTATGTCCGCTTGAAATACATCCCCGACGCGCTGGAATTTGTGGATGGGATTCTTCATAACCGCTGGGTTGAAGCGGCAAAACTGGCGGGCATCATCGAGAAAAACCGCCCTGCCGCGTCACAGAAAAAAACGCCCGATCAACCGCCTCCTGTCGTGCTGACCGATGACGATGCCTGGAACCGCGCCCTGAAAATGTACCGACTGGGAAACAGCCCCAAGATGATCCAGCTAATGTTGCTTCAATCCGGACAATCTAGGGAACAGGCAGATTCTATTTTTGCGCGGTTGAAAAAGGTGGCGGATGAAGATGCTCAAAAGCAGAGTCAAAAATTTTGGGCGATGGCGGGAGGAGCCATTTTCGTTATCTTCCTCCTCGCTGGGGCCTGGCTGGGTGCAAGCGGAAAACTGGCAATCATGACAGGAGCAGTTACCGAGACTCCGTCACCCACGCAGTCGGCGAACCAACCCTCTGCGATTGGGATGCTGGCGAAGTTGATCCCTGCTGACTCCAAGCCAGATTTGATGAACTTGCCTGATACCACGGTGGAGAAAAACAAGGGGCCCGATAGGGCGGCATGTCCTGGCACTCCACAGTCTGCGGCGAAGTTGTTCGGTGGTGACCCGGTTTCTTGGTATCGCGATCAGGAGCAATTTCCATCCTGGCAGATGATCAGTTCTACAGATTCTGCCACCGTGAAAGTGCCAACCGGCATGACGGCGGCATACGTGGATAACAAGACGTTTACGGTGCAATCGATTTTTGGGCCGGCGATCATCCACAACGTAAACTTTCTGGTGATTACCTGCGATTGATCCGCCCTCTCAAGTTTCTGTCCCGCAGTGTTGGCTGCGGGGTTTTTATTTTAACCAGTCATTGGCCGCAGGTAAATCGCCCGATGGCATCTGAAAACAACCCGGAAGCAGAATCTGCCTGCTGTGTGTAGGCTTTCCAGGCGAAGACGCGGTCGCCGCAGGTCCAGGCTGCCGCGCTGCCAGAGGGGACTTCGGCAATCGAGGTAGTGATTGGAACGTAGACTACGTTCATGCCGCGGATGAGCTTTACTTCAAGTGAGCCGGCGGGGACATCCGCTTGATCGTCAAGGATGGTATCGAGCAGGAATTTCGGGTCGGTGGCGCCCGGCGCTTGCAGCCAGATAAGGCTGATGATCATACTGGGGATTTGATAGGCATAAACGAATCCGTTGCCGTAGGCGCTGGGCGTTCCCACATCCAGCGTGGCAAGATGGTCATAGAATGCCACATCTGCGGGATGCCCGATGCAGAATTGATATTCGCAGAATAATCCCGTCAGGCTGATGGCTGTGGGCGTAGGGTAGGGAGTCGGCGGTGGAATTTGGGTGGGGATGGGCATGGCAATCAGTGTGGCGGCAACCGCCTGGTCAATTTGGAATTGCAGGTCGGGTGTGGGCGCGGCTTTTTTCGGGGCGCACGAAGCCAGTAGAAACAGAATCAGGCCGAGGGGGAGGATGGCGCGGAGTTTCATCCTAAAATTATACATCTGGAAAATCTGTACCGAGGTGTCATTCTAAAATGACGTTCTGCAAAATATGTTGCGCGTTCTTTTTCATTGACGGATGGCGGGAGGTGTTTTATATTTCGTCTATCCCATCCCCCCTGGGGGGGGTACTTCTGGTGAAACGAGGTTGATATGCAAAGCGACAGCGATACTGTGTTGAGAAGGCTAAAGACGGTGGAGGGGCATTTGAAGGGCGTCATCCGCATGGTGGAGGAGGACGCGTACTGCATCGATGTCATCCGCCAGATTCAGGCCATCGAAGCCGCGCTCAACAAGGTGAGTTCCAAAATCCTCGAAGACCATTTGAATTCGTGCGTCATCACCGCCATTCAAGGCAGCGATAAAAAGGAGCGCGAGCGCGTGCTGAAGGAAATCACCGAAGTGTTCGAGATGTCGACCAAAGTTTAAGTGTTGGAAAGTTGGCAAGTTGAAAGGTTGTTGACCTTCAAACCTGTGAACTTGTAAACATTCAAACCCTTAATCTCGTAAACCCAAATCAAGGAGAAAACCCCATGACCACAGTTGTTTATTCCGTTCCCGCCATTTCCTGCGGACATTGCACCCGCACCATCGAAACCGAAGTGGGCGAGTTGAAGGGCGTCCAGTCGGTGAAGGCGGCGGTTGACACGAAGAAGGTTGAAATCACCTTCGATGCTCCCGCCACCGAAGAGACCATCAAGTCCTTGCTGGCGGAGATTAACTTTCCAGCCGCAGGGTTGATTACTCTGTAACACTGTAAACAAGTAGACAGGTAAACACGTCACCTGTCTACTTGTTTACCTGTTTACCTTACCCATGACTGATACCAAACAACTTACTTTACCGATTACCGGTATGACCTGCGCGAACTGCGTCGCCACGGTGGAGCGCAATTTGAAGAAGATGGACGGCGTGCAGGGCGCGGTGGTGAACCTTTCCTCCGAGCGCGCCACGGTGGATTTTGACTCCGCCAAACTTGTCCTGACCGATTTGATTTCCCGTGTCAACCGTGCAGGCTACGGCGTTGCCAGCGGCGAAGCGGACTTGATTATCAAACGTCTCGCCGACGACAACGATGCCCGTCGCCTTGAAAAAGCTCTGGCAAAACTCGAAGGCGTGATCGAAGCCCAGGTGACTTTTACCACCGAAAAGGCGCGGGTCAAATACATCCCGACCATCATCACGCAAGCCGAGTTGCGCCGCGCAGTGGCGTCCGCTGGATTCGAGGCGATGGAACTCGGCGGCGAAGCCGAAGACGCCGAGGCAAAGGCGCGGGAACACGAAATCAACGAACAACGCCGACTGCTGGTCGTCGGCTTGATTTTTACCGTGCCGCTCTTTCTGCTCTCAATGGGCAAGGACTTCGGTCTGCTGCCCGCCTTCTTCTACACCGAGAACGTGATGGAAGGGATGCGCGACGCCCAGCCCTGGTTTGGCTGGCTGATGCTGGCGCTTGCCCTGCCCGTCCAATTTTATGTCGGTTGGCAATATTACGTCGGCGCGTTCAAGGCACTGCGGAACAAATCCGCCAACATGGACGTGCTGATCGTGATGGGTTCGTCCGCTGCGTTTTTCTATTCCCTGCCGATCACCTTCGGCTGGCTGATGGGACACGTTTACTACGAGACGGCGGCGGTCATCATCACGCTGATTAAACTCGGCAAATTTTTGGAAGCCCGCGCCAAGGGACGCACCTCCGAGGCAATCAAGAAGTTGATGGGACTTCGTGCCAAGACCGCCCGCGTCATCCGCGATGGGGTGGAAGCCGAAATCCCCGTAGATGACGTGCGCGTAGGCAATATCGTGCTGGTCAAGCCCGGAGAGAAAATCCCTGTAGACGGGGTTGTCGTCGAAGGGCGCAGCGCGGTGGACGAGTCCATGCTGACGGGTGAGTCGCTCCCCGTCGAGAAGAAGCCCGGCGACCCCGTCATCGGCGCGACGCTCAACAAACTCGGCTTGCTCAAATTCGAGGCGACCAAAGTCGGCAGGGAAACCGCGCTGGCGCAAATCATCAAACTGGTCGAAGATGCGCAAGGCAGCAAGGCTCCGATTCAAAAACTGGCTGACCAGGTCTCCGCTATTTTCGTGCCAATCGTCATCGGCATTGCCGCGCTGACCTTTGCGGGCTGGTACTTTTTCGGTCCGCCGCTTGCCATCAACGCGGACATCGACAACTTCACCCGCGCCCTAATTTACATGGTGGCGGTGCTGGTGATCGCCTGTCCCTGCGCGATGGGTCTCGCCACGCCGACGGCGGTGATGGTCGGCACGGGCAAAGGCGCCGAGATGGGAATCCTTTTCCGTACCAGCGAGGCGCTCGAACGGGCTGGCAAGGTTTCTGTTGTGGTGTTGGATAAAACTGGAACCATTACCAAAGGGCAGCCCGCCGTTACTGATATAGTGACGAGTGACAAGTTGACGAGTGACGAGTTACTGCGCCTTGCCGCCAGCGTTGAGAAGGGGAGCGAGCACCCGCTGGGGGAGGCGATTTGGGCGGAGGCGACCACCCGAGGGCTGATTCTGTCCGAACTGGTTGGGTTCAAAGCCGAGGCTGGTCACGGCGTGGAAGCGGAAATCGAAGGACGCGGGGTCATCGTCGGCAACAAGCGCATGTTCGAGGCGCGTGGAATCCAATTGGGCGGACTCGAATCCGAGGTCTCCCGCCTGCAATCCGAAGCCAAGACCGCCATGCTCGTCGCAGTGGACGGTCAAGCAGCCGGGATCATCGCGGTGGCTGATACAGTGAAAGACAGTTCCAAGGAAGCCATTGCCGATTTGCACAAGATGGGCTTGAAAGTTGCCATGATTACCGGCGACAACCAAAAGACCGCCGAAGCCATCGCCCGTCAAGTCGGCGTGGATACGGTGCTGGCGGAAGTTCTGCCCGAGGGTAAGTCCTCTGAAGTAAAGAAGTTGCAATCGTCAATCGTCAATCG
>CAILWD010000119.1 GCA_903837815.1 uncultured Chloroflexota bacterium
ACCTTGTTCGAGAGGTAGGCATCCAAAGACTCGCCGCTTGACTTTTTCAACATGTACGCCGCAAGCAAAGCAATACCCCACGCGCCGCCTTCGCCCGCGGTTTCCATCACTGAAACGGGGACATTCATCGCCGCCGCCATCATCCGCTGACCGACTTCCTTCGTCTTGAAGAACCCGCCATGACCGAGGACCTGGTCGATCTTGACCTTTTCCTTCTCGAAGATGCCCAGCCCAGTTTTCAACGCGCCCAGCGACGCGAACAGGTGAACGCGCATAAAATTCGCCAGCGTGAATTTGCTTTCGGGAGTGCGGACAAACAACGGGCGTCCTTCTTCGAGATGGGTGAGGTGTTCGCCTGAAACATAATTGTAGGCAAGCAATCCACCTGCATCGGCGTCGCCAGCAAGTCCCTGCTTGTAGAGCATCTCGAACAGTTTCGATTCGCTCACTTCCACGCCTAACACCTTGGTGAATTCCTGAAACAGGTCAACCCAGGCATTGAGATCGGACGTGCAATTGTTGCTGTGGACCATCGCCACGGGCTTGCCGCTGGGCGTGGTCACCATGTCGATTTCGGTGTACAGCTTCGAGAGCGGCTTTTCCAACACGATCATGGCGAAGACCGAAGTGCCAGCCGAAACGTTACCCGTCCGCACCGCCACGCTGTTGGTTGCGACCATACCCGTGCCCGCGTCACCCTCGGGCGGGCAAAGCGGAATGCCAGCGCCCAACTCTCCCGTAGGATCGAGCAGCTTTGCGCCTTCTTCGGTCAGCGTCCCAGCCGCATCTCCCGCCATTAAAACTTTGGGCAAAATATCCTGCAATTTCCACGGGAGCTTTTTGGCTTTGATCTGTTCGTTGAACAGTTTCATCATGCCTTTGTCGTAGTCGTTGGTCTTGCTGTTGATCGGGAACATGCCCGAAGCTTCGCCAATCCCCATCACCTTCTGCCCTGTCAATTTCCAATGGACATAACCCGCCAGCGTGGTTAGATAGTCGATATCCTTGGCGTGAGGTTCCTTATTTAAAATTGTCTGATAGAGATGGGCGATGCTCCAGCGTTGTGGAATATTGAATTGGAATAGCCTGGTGAGTTTCTTCGCCGCCGTCTCGGTAATCGTGTTGCGCCAGGTGCGGAACGGAGCGAGCAGGTTCCCATCTTTGTCGAACGCCAGATAGCCGTGCATCATGCCGCTGAAACCGATGGCGTCAACCGTCTTGAGCGAAACGCCGTACTTTGCGGCAACCTCGTTGGCAAGGTTTCGATAGCTTTCCTGCAAGCCTGCCCACACGTTTTCGAGGCTGTAGGTCCAAACGCCGTTTTCGTATTGGTTTTCCCACTCGTGGCTTCCCGATGCAATGGGCGCATGGTCTTCACCGATCAGCACCGCCTTGATGCGAGTCGAGCCGAACTCGATTCCAAGAACGGTCTTGCCGCTTTCAATTGCTTTTTGGGTATCGTTTTGGTTCATGTCCATCTCCAATTATTTGAATTAGAATTCGAGGATCACCTTCAAACCTTCGCGCCGCTCCGCAACCCGATAAGCCTCTTCAGCCTGATCGAGCGAAAAGCGATGCGTGACAATCGAACGAACGTCCACCAAACCTTTCGAAACCAGTTCAATCGCGCGCGGGTAGGTATGCTTCATGCGCCGCACCATCTTGATGGTCAGCCCCTTGCGCCGCGCCGTCGAAGCGGAAAACGAAGTCCGCTCTTCATCAGGGATGCCGACCAGCATGACCTTGCCGCCCATCATTGCGGTGGCAAAGGAAGTATCGACTGCGTCCTGAGTCCCAGCCGATTCGAAGACGACATCCAAGCCTCGATCTTTGGTCTCCGCACGAATTTCCTCGACCTCAGAGTTGGTCCCCGCCAAAATGGCATGGTCTGCCCCGAAGGCTTTTGCCGCCTCCACCCGATGCGGAAGTTTGTCTGTGGCGAAAATTTTTGCCGCCCCCGCGATCTTCGCCATCTGGATGATCAGCAAACCGATCGGTCCGCAGCCAAAGACCCCGACCGACATCCCCGCTTTGAGATGAGCCAGATCAACGGCATGGATCGCCACGCCGAGCGGTTCGAGCATTGCGCCGTCTTCAAAGGTAAGGGAATCGGGAATGGGAAATAGGCATTGCGCGTTCCACGCCATCCACTCGCGCATCGAACCATCCTGGGTTCCGTATCCCGCAAAGATGATGGACAGGCACAGGTTGGGATGCCCATGCAGGCAGGGTTCACAATGTCCGCATGGGATGGCGGGATCAACCGCCACGCGCTGACCATCTTCCAGTTCACCGGCAAATTCATGCCCCAATACCAGCGGACGTTCGAGCTTTGCGTCGCCGATGCCGCACCCGGAAAACCAATGCAGATCCGAGCCGCACACGCCCACAGATTTCACGCGCACAAGTTTCTCTCCCGCCCCCGCAACGGGGATGGTTTCATCGTGATATCGTAAATCACCGACGCCATGCAGTCGAATGGTTTTCATAAACAGAAACCCCGGATATTCCACGATTCGAATATTAGCATTTTGTCCATGCGCCGCCGTTATTGCTTGACTCGATTACGCTGTCTACAAAGCGGACGCCCAGCAAACCATCCCACGAATTCGGGAAGTAAAGCGCCAGCGGGTCGGGGTGTTTGCCAGCCCTACGAGCGGCAATTGCCTCCGCCGCATCGGAATAGATGTTGGCAAAGCCATCGGGGAAGCCTTCGGGGTGTCCTGCCACAATACGGGTGGACCGCGCCGCAAGCGGCAGGGTGCCAGACCCATTGGGAGTCCGATTTTGGGAGGGACCGTGCAGAGGCTTGAAAGTCAATTGCTGAGGGACTTCCTGCATCCACTCGAGGCTGCCCTTTGTTCCGCTGACACGGATGCGGAGGCAATTTTCCACGCCGGCAGCGGCTTGGGTCACCCAGAAGTTGCCACGCGCGCCATGCTCCAGGTGGAGCAGCGCACCGGCAAAGTCGTGGATGGCACGTTTGGGGACGATGGCGCCAACTTCGGCAGAGACTTCCTCCACTTCCAGCCCGGTGATGAATCGCAGGAGGTTGTGGGCGTGGGTACCGATGTCGCCCATCACCCGCGAGGGGCCGCCACGCACCGGGTCGAATTTCCAGCCATGCCCGGCAGGTTTTTTCTCATCGGCTTTTCCGCCTTGCACATACTCGACCTGCGCCAACCGAATCGCTCCCAATTGCCCGTCCTTCACCATTGCCTTTGCCTGACGAACCATCGGGTAGCCGGTGTAGTTGTGCGTGAGGCAGAAGACCAGCCCGCTTTCTTCGACTTTCTTGTGAAGAGTTTCGGCTTCTTCGAGGGTGTTGGTCATCGGCTTGTCGCAAATGACATCGAAGCCGCGTTCCAGCGCCGCCATCGAATATTCGAAGTGGCTGTCGTTGGGCGTCATGATGGCGATCACATCCGCGCCGTCTTTGCGGGAGGCTTCGGCGTCGAGCATTTCGGTCACGCCGGGATAAATGCGTTTGGCGTCCATGCCGAGGCGCTGGGCGTCCTTTTTGGATTTCTCCGCGCTGGACGAAAAAACGCCGGTGACGATTTCGTAGCGGTCGTCGTGCCGCGCCGCCTGTCTGTGCATTCCGCCGATAAAGGATCCCGACCCGCCGCCGATGACCGCCAGCCTGAGCCGTCGTCCAAGCGTGGATATGATTGGGTTAAGTTTCATCTTTATTTCTCCTTGCTCAAATAATCTCGAATTGCCTGAACCACCAGTTTATGGTCTTCCTCCTGGGGAAGCCCGGAGACGGTGATTGCGCCGACCATGCCGGTGCCTTTGACGATGATTGGAAAACAGCCGCCATGCGGACCGTACTGACTTTCGGAAATCAGAAACATCTCTTCGATGGATTTTCCCTTGCTCTTTAGCAATTGCCCGATGTAAAAAGAACTGTGCCCAAAGCGATATACAAGCCTGACTTTGCGCTTGACCCACTCGTCGTTGTCGGCGGAAGTTCCGCGCAGGCTGGCGTGAAAGAGTTGCTGCTCCCCGCGCATGATGTCAATCGTTACAGAAATCCCATCGCGGGTGCATTTTGCGACAAGTCCGCTGCCCAGTTTCCAGGCGGTCTCTTCATTAAACTTCTCGAATTGAAGGTCTTGTTCTTCCTGAAGCAATTGTTCCAAAATATTTTCCATCATATCCTCCAATCAATCTTATGCCTGCCAATAAAACAATCACGAAAACCGAATTCGCTTTGCGCAATGCCCCAGATATTCCGTTACGATAAGTACGACCTGATTTGTTTTTCAGTGATGGACATAACAAACGCGCCGGGTGAAAACCACCCGGCGCGCTCCGTTCATTACACGCTCTTATTCTTGTTGTAGACGTCGAAGAAGACTGCCAATAGCAACACCATGCCTTTGATTGCCTGCTGCCAGTCGATGCCGATGCCGAGAATGGACATACCGTTGTTCATGACGCCGATGAGGAAGGCTCCGACCACCGCGCCGATGATCTTTCCGATACCGCCGCTGGCGGATGCGCCGCCGATAAAACAGGCGGCGATGACGTCCAGTTCAAACCCCACGCCTGCCTTGGGCGTGGCTGTGTTCAAGCGAGCGGTGACGATCATTCCCGCCAGGGCAGCAAGCACGCCCATGTTGACGAACGTCCCAAACAACAGGCGCGGCGTGTTGACGCCCGAAAGGCGAGCCGCCTTTTCATTGCCGCCCATTGCATAGATGCGGCGTCCGATCACGGTCTGGCTGGTGAGAAACGCATAGGCCGTGATCAAAAGGAAGAGAATGACCAGCACGTTCGGAAAGCCCTTGTAGGATGCCATCAAATAGCACAGCCCCATCACAGCGCCGGTAATCAAAAGGTTCTTGGCGACAAAGAAATAAAAGGGGGTAACTTCAAAGCCGTACTTTTGCTGGTTGCGCCTGCCGCGCCAGTCCAACACGATCAACAGGATCGAGAGGAGAACTCCAATTACGATGGTGGTAATGTGAAAACCTTCGTACTTGAAAAAGTCGGGGATGAAGCCCGAGCTTAATCTTTGGAAGGGGACCGGGAAGGGTCCAACCGCTTCACCCTGGAGGATGACCAGGGTCAAACCGCGGAAGATCAACATGCCTGCCAATGTCACAATGAAGGCTGGGATCTTGACATAGGCAACCCAGTACCCTTGAAAGGCTCCGATCAAAGCGCCGATGATCAGGGAGATGAACATGGTCAGCCCCCAATGAAAATCATATTTCACCATCAACACAGCGGCAATTGCGCCGACGAAGGCGGCAACCGAACCGACCGAGAGGTCGATCCAGCCGGCAACGATGATCAACAACATTCCCAGCGCCATTACGATGATGTAACTGTTCTGCAGAACAAGGTTGGTGATATTCACCGGCTTGAACAGGATGCCTTCCGTTGCATACTGAAAGAATGCCATGATCGCAATCAACGCAATCAACATGCCGTATTCGCGAACGTTGCTCTTGAAAAGAGTTGTCAGGGTTTTCATTATGCCATTACCTCTTGTTGCGTCATGATGTATTTCATTACGATTTCCTGGGAAGCCTCGCTTGCCGGCAATTCGCCAACGACCTTTCCATCGCGCATTACGTAAATTCGGTCGCAGACTCCCAAAATCTCCGGCAGTTCGGAGGAAATCAGGATAATTCCCTTTCCTTCGCTCGCCAGACGGTTGATGATGGTATAGATTTCGTACTTCGCGCCGACATCGATGCCGCGTGTCGGCTCGTCGAGGATCAAAATATCGGGATTGGCAAACAACCATTTGCTCAAGACCACCTTCTGCTGGTTGCCGCCGGAAAGATTAACCGCCAGTTGTTTGATGCTGGAGCACTTGATATTCAACTTTTCCTTATACTCGCTGGTGACAGTCATTTCCTTGGGCTCATTGATCACAAACCCGGCGTCCGCAATGGCTTCGAGGTTGGTAATGGTGATGTTGTCCTTGATCTCCTCGATGAGCACCAGCCCGTAGGATTTGCGGTCCTCGGTCAGGTAGGCAACGCCGTTATCAATCGCCTTGTCGATGGAACTGAGGTCAATTTCCTTTCCGTGCTTATAGGCTTTGCCGCTGATGCGCGTACCGTACGCCCGCCCGAAAATACTCATTGCCAGTTCGGTTCTTCCAGCCCCCATCAAACCAGCGACCCCCACAACCTCGCCTTTGCGGACGGTCATGTTGACATTGTTGCTGACCTTGCGGTCCTCGTGAAGCGGATGGTAGACATTCCAATCGCGGATCTCGAAAATGGTCTCGCCAATCTTCGAATCGCGGGGCGGAAAACGGTGAGTCATATCACGCCCGACCATGCCGCGAATAATTCGATCTTCAGTGATGCTGTCCTTTTGACAATCCAAAGTCTCGATGGTGGCGCCGTCGCGCAGAATGGTGATGGAATCCGCCACTTTGGAGACTTCGTTTAATTTGTGAGAGATCAAAATGGACGAAATCCCATGATCCTTGAGTTGGAGCAGCAACTCGAGCAGTTTTTCGCTGTCGCTTTCATTCAGCGATGCAGTGGGTTCGTCCAGTATCAGCAGTTTCACCTTTTTAGCAAGCGCCTTGGCAATTTCAACCAACTGCTGTTTGCCTACGCCCATGTCGGTGATCAACGTATTGGGCGACTCATGCAATCCAACCCGATCGAGCAATTCTTTGGCTTTGGAAACCGACTCATTCCAATTGATGATGCCGCTATGGGATTGCTCGTTGCCCAGAAAAAGGTTTTCAGTGATGGAAAGGAAGGGGATCAGCGCAAGTTCCTGGTGGATGATAACAAGACCAACTTCTTCGGACTCGGTAATATCGCGGAAACGACATTCCTTGCCCTGGAAATAAATTTCCCCGCTGTATGACCCATACGGATAAACTCCGCTTAACACCTTCATCAAGGTTGATTTCCCCGCCCCGTTCTCCCCCACCAGGGCATGGATTTCTCCTTGACGAACGCTAAACGTTACATTGTCAAGCGCCTTTACCCCGGGGAATGTCTTCGTGATGTTGCGCATTTCCAAGATGACATCAGACATGTTCTTCTCGTCCTTGTTTTGTGTGGATGATAAACGGCAAACCTATTTTAATTCAATTTCTTGCGATTTCAACATAACATCATAAAAAAACGAAAACCCAATATAAAGAACGGGTGGGGACAAATGCCCCACCCGCCAGAAAACTCAGATTACTTCAGTTGATCGGCAGTGTAATAGCCACTTTCGACGAGATACTTCTCGTAGTTGGTGACATCGACACTGAACGGGGTGAGCAGGTAGGAGGGAACGATCTTGACGCCGTTGTCGTAGGTCTTGGTGTCGTTGATCGGAACTTCCTCGCCCTTGAGGGCTGCATCGACCATGGCAGCGGTCTGCTTGGCAAGTTCGCGGGTGTCCTTGAATACGGTGTAGGTCTGTTCGCCGGCGATCATGGCTTTGACGGAGGCAACTTCAGCATCCTGACCAGTGACGACGGGCATGGGCTGACCTTCGGTGCCGTAGCCAACGCTCTTCAGAGCGGAGATGATACCGATGGAAAGACCATCATAGGGAGACAGAACTGCATCGACGCGCTTGTCGGTGTAGTGGGCGCTCAGCAGGTTTTCCATGCGAGCCTGGGCGACGATACCATCCCAGCGCAGGGTGGAGACTTTATCCATACCCGTCTGACCGGATTGGACAACGAGTTTGCCGCTGTCGATGTAGGGCTGGAGGACGGACATGGCGCCATCATAGAAGTAGAAGGCGTTGGTGTCGTCGGGGGAGCCACCGAACAGTTCGATGTTGAAGGGGCCTGCGGCATTCTTGAGGTCGAGGCCTTCTTCGATCTGGGAGCCCATGATCACGCCGACGCCAAAATTATCGAAGGTGGCGTAGAAATCGACGTTTTCGGAGTTGACGAGCAGGCGGTCATAAGCGACCACGAGGACGCCGGCTTCCTTGGCTTTGGCAAGCGCATCGGTCAGGGTGCTGCCGTCGATGGCGGCGATCACAAGCACGTTCGCGCCCTTGGTGATCATGTTTTCGATCTGGGCAAGCTGGTTGGGGATGTCATCATCCGCAAACTGCAGGTCGGTCTCATAACCCATTTCTTCGAAAACTTTCACCATGCTCTCGCCGTCGGAAATCCAGCGGGTCGAGGTCTTGGTGGGCATGGAGATACCAACGATTTTGGTCTCGGCAGCAGCGGGGGCTTCAGCGGCAGGGGCTTCGGCAGCGGGAGCTTCAGCGGCAGGGGCTTCGGCGGCAGGAGCTTCGGCAGCGGGGGCGCCACCGCAGGCGGCGAGCGTAAGGCTGGCGAGCATTAAAACAGCAAGCAGATTGAACAGCAACTTCTTGGACATTTTCTTCTCCTTAAGAGTAGATAAAAATAATTTGTTGGCGTACGATTGGATAAAACCAGCGCAGACAAATGCGGACAGCGATGAGCCGGCTTTACCTGGAAGTTTGCACCTCAGACGCCAACTTTCTGACGTACACTTCCTTCCTAAACTTTTCGTTCCCCTTTTGCCTCACCTCCTTATCATGTTTGATTTTGAAATCCAAATAAAAAGGAAAGCCGCATCAAACTGGTTATTGCGAACTTTCCCGAATAATGAGGGCGGGTTGTATGAATTTCGACTGCGAATCCAACAGTTGTCCCTGCTGCCTGGCCTGAATCATGTTAACTACATTCTGCGCCGCTTCTCCGCCAAGCAGTTGAAGGTCTTGCGAAATAGTCGTAAGGGATGGATGGAAATAGGCTGATTCTGCAATGTTATCGAAACCGACCACAGCCAACTGTCGCGGAACGCTGATTCCGCGGCGGCAGGTTTCGCGCAAAACGCTGAGCGCCATCTGGTCATTGGCGACAAACACCGCGTCCATTTCTGGAAACGCTTCGAGCAATTGAAGAAATGCCTGCTCTCCGCTGGCTGACGACCAATTCCCTTCGACGCAATGGGATTCGGGGGCTTCGAGCCCGGCCGCAACGAGGGTCTCGCGCCAGGCGCGTTTACGCTCCTCTGCCTCCCACCAACTAAGGGGACCTGAAATATGTCCGATATTTTTTCGCCCGCATTCGAGCAAATGACGCATTGCCATCACCCCGCCCTGATAATTGTCGGTTGCCACACTGGAGACGCCGTCGCGCGGGCGCATGGCAAGAAAAATTACAGGCACCGGGATTTTACCCATGCGTTCATCCACCCAGGTATGGTTATCTCCGATTTCCGGCGCCACCCAAATGACGCCATCCACCTGGCGGGCAAGTAACGAATCGATTACTTCGCCAATCCTGTTTTTGTCGAAATTATCCAGTTCCTTCATCAGGAGCATGTAGCCGAGTTCGTCCGCCTTGTCTGCTACACCGTTGAGCGTCCGCGAGGGACCGATGTGTTTTAAGCCGGAAGTGACCACCCCCAGGGTATAACTGCGCTGTTGGATCAGGCTGCGGGCAAGGGTGCTGGGGTTGTATCCCAACTGCTCCACCACTTCCTCCACCCTTTGACGTGTTTCCTCCGATACGTAGGAAAACTTATTCATCACACGAGATACAGTCTGCGTGGATACTCCTGCAGCTTGGGCGACGTCCTTAATGGTAACTCGCTTCTTCCTGTCAGATACAATCACAGTAACAACCTGTTATCCAATATATTTTGTAACATGTTATCGATAACATGTTATCGATAACATAATATCAAAAACCTTGATGCATGTCAAGCGTTATTTCCTGTGGGTGTGGTGGATGAAAGCGAGGCTGATGCGCCTGATCGCGCGACAAGGTTTGTTCCCCTGCAAAATGATGACTGGAGCAAATGAGTTTTGTAAAGAAAAAGCCGCGATACGACGGTTGTATCGCGGCTGACTTTCTATGCCAAATATTTTGCTAAATCTGCCTCAGCGGTCTTTTTAAGCCAGTTACAAACCGCAATCGTATTTTCCTTGAAGGAACCGCCCGGCACGAACTTCTTATCGAACAGGGCGCTGCCGATGGTGAAGCCCCAGGCTCCCGCCTCCCAGACTTCTGCAATGCGGCGGTACGAATCAATCGAGCCAGCCGAAACAATGGGCACGCCGGTGGCTTTGACCACTTCGGTCAGCAGTTGACGCGCGTCGCCAATGTAGCGATAACTCAGCAAGTCCATGCCGGGAACGCCTTTGCCTTCCAAAAACTTCGCATGTGCCACCACCTCTTCGATGCTCCCATCCATGATGCTGGGATGCCCGAAGATGTGACCGGGGAACGGATAATACTGGATGGGCTTGTCTTTGAGATAGTCCAAAATCGAATCGAAGAAAACGGTCCCCATCAGGATATCGAAACCAGCCTCCACCGCAATTTTCGCGCCGCGCAAGCCTTCCTCTTCCGAAAGGCTGACCACCTCCAGATAGGTGGTTTTCCCCGCATCCTTCATCTCACGCACCAGCGCTTTCATCTCTTCCGTCGGGAGTCCGACGTCCTTGAATCCCCAATGCGTGACAGGCGCGTCCCTGCATTCCCTGAAAATCTCCAAGGCGTCCCTGACTGTTGTGTCGTTGTAGGTGAGCATCAAAATAAATTCGGGTTTCATTTTGTTGGGTCTCCTGTTTGAATCATACCCCAACACAGGATAAAATTGCCAAATGAATAACGAACCCCTTCTAAACGTAAAATGTTTCCTGCTCGACATGGACGGGACCTTCAACCTTGGCGATGGGCTGATCGACGGTTCCCTGTATTTCATCGACACCCTGCGCGAACTCGGCAGGGAATTTTTGTTCCTGACCAACAACTCATCCAAGCATCGCGGTCTGTACGCGGAGAAGATTACCCGCCTCGGGCTGCCGATTCCCGACGAGAAGGTCTTCACCGCCGGCGAAGCCACCGCCCTGTATTTGCAGCGCGAACATGCGGCGGCAAAAGTGTACGTGGTCGGCACGCCTGCACTGGAGGAGGAATTCCAGCATCACGGGTTCCAACTCGAAGAGGAGGATCCGCAGTTGGTTGTGCTTGGATTCGACACCACGCTGACCTACAAGAAGTTGTGGAAGTTATGCGACTTCGCCCGCGCCGGGCTGCCCTACATCGCCACGCACCCCGACTTCAATTGTCCCACCGAGACCGGCTACATGCCCGACATCGGCGCGATGATTGCCTTTGTCCGCGCGGCAACGGGACGCGAACCAGACCTTGTCGTCGGCAAACCCAACCGCATGATCGTGGACGCTGTCGCACAGAAATACGGCTACGCCATCGAAGAACTGGCGATGATTGGCGACAGACTCTACACCGACATCGCGCTCGGACAGACATCGGGGATCACCACCTGCCTTGTGTTGAGCGGCGAGACCCGCCCCGAAGACGTAGTTGATTCCCCGTTCCAGCCCACCTACACCTTTGACCACCTCGGCAAAATCGCGGACTGGTTGAAGGCTCATCAATAGAGCCTTCACTAAGCGCTTCGACTTTGCTCAGCGCGAACGCTCCGTCCTGAGCGAAGTCGAAGGACAGCAGAAAGCTGCAATCCATTCACCGGACGAGCAAAAGGTAATGAGATGAAAAAAATACCCTACGACCCCGCTGACGGAATGAAATTCTGGGAGGCAATCCGCAAGTTGCCGGGTTTTCCGGTAAATGAGACCATGCCCATCCAGCTCATGATTTTTGAATCGGATGCGTTGTTCAAAATATCGGAGATTCTCAAGTCTGTGGGCGCAAGTCAACACAAGCCGTTGGTGGTTGTTGTGGACGAGACTCCGATGCGACGCAAGGACATTGACCTCAAGCCCCAAGCGCTCGATCTTCTCCGCAGTGAAGGCTGGCAGGTTCAGGTTTGTATTCTCAAAGCAGATGAGAGCGGACAAGTCCATACCGATATGCCTCATATCGAAACGGTGCAAAAGAGTCTAAGCGCAGGCTGCGCTGTCCTTTCCATCGGCTCTGGCGTGGTGACAGATGTTGCCAAACACGGCAGTTTTCTCTATCAGGAGGGAACGGGGGAAAAGATTCCTTTCGTGGTTTATCAAACCGCGAACAGCGTCAGCGCCTACACGTCAAACATGTCTCCCACTTTTGTAGACGGCGTCAAACGTACGCTTGACTCTCGTTACCCAGATGCGTTGATCTGTGATTTGGAAACCCTGCGCGACGCTCCATACGAAATGACCGTCGGCGGCGTTGGCGACATGCTGGCGGTCTTCGTCAGTTTTCCAGACTGGTATCTGGCTCACTGCCTCGGCATGGACTCAACGTATTCGGAGCTGGCGAAGAATCTTGTCGGTCCGTTGGGTGATTTGTTCGTCGAGCACGCGGAGGGAATCCGCAACGGGGAGTTGGAAAGCGTGGCGATGCTGGCGAAGGTCATCGCGCTGGGCGGGTTGGCGATGTCTCTATCCCATGCCACCACGCCGATGTCGGGCTTCGAGCATGTGATGTCACACGTACTGGATTTGCAGGCGGAGATTCAACACAAGCCGCTTGCCGTGCATGGGTCGCAGGTGGCGCTGTCCACGCTGGCTGGCGCGGAAATGTACCGCGATTTCCTCGAAAAATTCGATCCGCATTCTTTGGATGTGGATGCGTGCTACCCTTCGCTTGATTCGATGAAGGCGCTCATCGAATCAAGTTTTGCCGAAATAGATTCCAGCGGAAAAGCGGGCGCGGAATGCTGGTGCGATTACAAATTGAAACTGGAAAAATGGCACGCCCATCGCAGAGACTTCGAAACCTTCCTTGCGGATTGGGCTTCGGTGCGGAATCAACTCGAAGCGGAATCCTGTCTGCCCGAAACGATTCGCGGCATCCTGCTTGAGGTTGGGGCGCCAACCCGCTGGTCAGAACTGAATCCCCCGGTCAACGAAAACGAGGCGCGCATTGCCTTTCTGCGCGCCTCGCTGATGCGAAAACGATTGACCCTCGGCGACTTGTTGATCTACGCAAAATGGGATCGCGAAGCGCTTTGGAACAAGATTTGGAAAGCGTGTGACTGATTTCAAAGGAGCCGATGGATCGCTCCTGCTTCATGAAAGCCTTCCAAGCCGGTCTTTGCTTGATTCAACTGCGCGCGGAAGGCTTTTTTGATTCTCTTTGTCGGTGTGTTACGGTAAAAAAATTACGAAACGTTCCAGGTTCCGGCTAGCTTATAAGTGTTATCGCCCACATTTCTGCCGCCAACGGATAATGTCTGTAACGAGCCGGAAGAGTTTGACAGGGTTAGCTTTTTACTTTCGCCTGCCGATATGGTGTATTTCGATCCCAGGGTGGCGTCAACAGCCCCAACCGAGACGGTCACAGTGACCTGGATATCCTTTTTATTGGAATTGTAGTTATTTGTTTTATTGCATGAGCATCCTGAACTTGGACACCTTCCCATTGCATGTGTTCGCTTGATCGTGGGATCGATATTAAACCCGACTGCAAAGTATGGTTGTGGTTCGCCCTCTTTCCCTGTTTGACGGGCATAGCCATCGTCTGTCTGGGTCATATCAAACACCAGAAGCCAATCATATGTTTTCAAGTCAGCAGGATTGGGGGAAGCCTGTGCCGCCTTGGAGGTCGGTTCGGTTTGCGAACGGGTCAGCCTGCGCACCTGTTCGAATGGGTCAGAAGGTGGGGGGGTAAAAATGGGGCTGAAACTGAATTTTACATTTTGGATAAACTCTTCGAGGGTGGGCTTATCTTTGCCGTACACGGTTAGCTTTATTTCGTCTGACACCCCTTCGAGGGGATAATCGGCGGCGCTGGTCATTACACCATTTGCATCTGGATCGGAAATCCCGCTCCAGGTTGTCAGCGCCTCTGGGTCGCGCTCCGGTTGCCGCATGTACTTTATGATGGTATCGTAATATTGGTTTGTTCTAATCCTGCCGAGCAGCCAAAGAACAAATAACAGCAGAGCGACTGCCGCCACGAAGATGATCGCATACAGAAGCGGATCGGAAATGAATTTCATGGGAACCTCTTTGATATTTAGTAGGCACAACGAAAGCCGACAGATTGTTCCGGCTGGTTTCCGACAGATATGCGTATATTTGTGATGTGATACATGACAGCGTCCCAGGCTCCTCCTCTTTGGATGTAGGCGTTGCCCATTTTGGTGGTTGTCCATTCCCAGACATTTCCCAGTAAATCATAAATACCTTCAGGCGTTGCGCCGGTTTTGAACGAAGCTGCCGGAAAAGTCCCGCCGGGTTCGAACCATTCCTGCTGTTCGGAATTAAGAATGATAAGTAGATTGGCGTTCGCCGGGGTTGGCAGGCTTTCCCCCCAGGGCCAGGAACGGCCTTTCTGCCCGCGTGCCGCGCGCTCCCATTCGTAAGTGGTGGGCAATCGTCCGCCAAGCCATGCGCAATATGCAGCCGCCTGGTCGAAAGTCACTGAAACCACAGGGTGCTGTTTCAAATCCGCCTTATCATAAAATGTGGTGTCTTTGGGTTCGTCACAAACGCCCGCTTCGACGCATATTCGATACTGACCATTGGTTGCCTCAGTGACGTCCATTTTGAACGCATCAACGTGGACTGTTTGCAATTGCGGTTCTTCTTCGCTTCTATCAGGGGCGTCCGTTCCAAAAATGATTTCTCCTGCTCCAAACTCAAACGGCGGGTTTGCGCGGAGGATCTGCCTTCGTTGATATTCGTAATACGCCCAGCGTCCTGGCCCCAGGGCTAAAAAGACCGCCAGCAGTGTCAGAATGGAGACGAGAAACCCAACCCGTTGAAACATCCGGCGGCGTTCAGCGGCGATACTCAGGGCAATAAACCTGTGTTCGGCATCGTTCAACGGGTATTTTGCGGAGATGGCAATTGCGCCTTTGAGCCGCCAGCCCCCCAACAACAGGCTGTCGTCCCTCCTGCCGGCTGACTCCCACTGACGCGTAAGGCTGCTCAGTCCGTCTCGCAGTCTTAGGTCATCCCTATCCTGTTTCAGCCATTCGCCCAGTCTTTCCCAATGACGGATAAGCGCCTCGTGCGCCACCTCGATTTCGGTTTTGCCTTCATTAACTGACTTTACGATCAAACGCGCGTTCGCCAATTTATCGAGAAGCGGAACAATCGACGACTGATCCTGTCCCGAAGGAATCAAATCATTTATTGCCACGCGCCTGCGTGTATCACGCCTTTCATCGCTTTCGTCCAGGCGGGTGAGGCGCAGGAAGATGTCATGGATTTGTTCCTGTTCCGCTCTGACACATTCGCCGAATACCTTCTCGGCGGCGCTGCTAATTGCCTGCCTCACACCGCCAAAGGCGCGATACTCGCTCGCGCGCAGGTTCCGTCCGTGGCGGCGATTCCATAATTCCCACAAGGCGTGCTGCAAGAGGGGCATCGCGCCTGGCTCGCCTGCCACATTCTCCAGGATTTGATGGCTGAGATCCGCTTCGAACCGCAAGCCAACCGCTCCAGCCTGTCCCACCACAGCCCGGCGCAGTTCATCCATGTTCATCGGCGGGACATTCTCCAAATGGTTTTGCACTTCCTGATTTAGATCGCGGTAGACCGCCACTTCGCTCAAGAAGTCGGAACGCATGGTGATGATGACTTTATTGTGTTTGGTGGCATCGAGCAGCCTGGCGATGAATTCCTTGCGCGTGGCTTCCTCTCTGGTGGACGTGATCAACTCCTCAAATTGATCCACCACAATCAGCGCATTTTCCCCTGCTGTTTTCAGCGGCTCCATCGGATTTGTCCCCGGACGGAAGATGACAGGCTTTATGTCGAGGTGGAGCGCGGGAATCAGTCCGGCCATAACCAGCGAAGATTTCCCGCTTCCTGACGCTCCAAGCACGGCAAGGAATGGATGGGCTTTGATCCGTCTGACAAGTTTCCGGGTCAATTCCTCGCGTCCGAAAAAAAATTCGCTGTCTTCAGGACGGAAGGACTCCAGTCCTCGAAAGGGAGAGCGCGAGTCGTATTCGGGCGGCTCCTCACCGAGGCATAGGGCGTTGAATGAAAGATCCAGCGCCTCCAGGCACAGACCGTTGATCTGCGCCAGCGCCTCAATCTGCTCACCGCGAGACTGGTCGCTAAGGGATTTTGAACTTGTTTTCAGGGTGGGACGCAGGCGGCGGGCCTGCTCTTGAAACTGCCTCAGCAAGACAGGCGCTCGAAGCGGGAGTTCAACCTCGAGCTGGCCCAATCCCCGGTCGATTTCCCCTCTCGTCAGGTCGCGGTCTAAATTTCCAAGAAACTGATGCCCGCCGAGGAGTTCCAAAGTCTGGGGCGTGAGTTGAAAAACCTGCACATTGTTTTCACTGCCCTGAACAAGAATGGAATGATTAACATTCCCGCCGATGAAAATTTCTCCGCTCGCGAGGCTCTGTCGAAGCAGATCGATTTCTTCTTCCGCTGCCGTTCCATCGAGGAGGCTTTGAAGCGCTTGAGTCTTGTCCATGTGGCGGCTCCTCTTGCTGCCGGTTCCATTTTTAAAAGTGTATGTCAATTTAAGTTGATATACAAGAGGCAAAATCTGGATGGCCGGCGCGGCATGGTAGAATGACTGAGAGTGCTGTTCCATCTGGATCGAGGGGGGAGGCAG
>CAILWD010000120.1 GCA_903837815.1 uncultured Chloroflexota bacterium
GCTCGTTTGCATGAAGGAATGGAGGAGTAATATGTTTGTCTTTATTGCAGGCGGCGGAAGGACCGGGGCGCAACTGGCAAAGCAACTGCTGGAACAAAATCACCAGGTGCGCATGGTCGAACACCGGCGTGAGTTATTGAACCTGCTCCACCGCGAACTTCCCACCGAAGTCATCTACGAGGGGCTGGCCACCGACCCCGCCGTCCTTAAACTTGCGGGGATGGAGAAGGCGAACGTCCTGATCACCACCAGCAGCGACGACGCCGCCAACCTCATCACCTGTTACCTGGCGCGCACCCTGTTCAAGGTTCGACGCACGGTTGCCCGCATCAACAACCCGCTCAACGCCTGGCTCTTCGACCAGAACTTTCACGTGGATGAAGTCATCAACCAGGCAGATGTGATGGCGCACCTGATCCAGGAGGAAATGTCGATGGGCGACATGATGACCCTGCTCAAACTGCGGCGCGGTCATTACTCACTGGTGGAGGAAAAGGTTCCGCCCGGCGCGAAGGCAGTCGGCATACCCATCAGAGACCTCGGTTTGCCCGAAACCTGCGTGATTGCCGCAATCATCCGTCACGGACAGATCACCCTCCCACGCGGCACGCTTGGCTTCGAAGAAGGCGACGAAGTGCTGGCCGTAACCGACGACGAAGGCGCGAAGGAACTCGCCAGATTGTTGGAGCCCCCCCTACGACCATGAATTGACGGTTTCCAGACCCTAAAGGTTCCATAACCTTTAGGGTCTTTTATGCAACCGCGAGGCGCTTATGCATCGAAAATTAGACTGGAGCGGGCTTCTGCTTTTTACGGCATTGCTCTTCGGCGCCGTGGCGCGTTTTGTCCCCGCCGCTTCCAGCGGATTTCCGCTCAACGACGGCGGCTTATTCTACGCCATGATCCGCGACCTGAAAGCGAATCATTTCCTCCTGCCGCAATTCACGACCTATAACTTCGTAGACATTCCCTTCGTCTACCCGCCAGTTGGTTTTTACACTGCCGCATTTTTTTCGACCCTCCTCCCTGTTTCTGACCTGCAAATTCTGCTCTGGCTTCCACCCCTGATCAACACGCTCGCCATCTTCTTCTTTTTCAAACTTGCCGAACAGTTCCTTCCCTCACGCACATCTGCCGCGCTTGCCGCGTTGATCTACGCCCTCTCGTCTCGCGCCTTTCTCTGGCAGGTGATGGGCGGCGGAATCACCCGCTCCTTCGGCATGTTATTTCTGATTCTCATGCTTTGGCAGGCTGTTCAACTCTTTCGGGAAAATACCCATAAACGGCTTGCGCTTACCGCCCTCTTTGGATCGCTCGCGGTGATGAGTCACCCGCAGACGGCTTTGCACGCCGCGCTGGGCGGTTTGATGATTTTTCTATTTTATGGTCGCAGCAAACGCGGAATCATTTCTGCGTTGTGGGTAGGCGTGGGCGTCGTTTTGCTCTCTGCTCCGTGGTGGGGGGTCGTCTTCCTGCGGCACGGGTTCGAGCCTTTGCTTTCGGCGGGACAGACCAGCCAGCGCACGCTGGAGTTCTATCTCATCATCTTGCAGTTACACAGCCCGATTAATTATCTCGCCCTGCCGTTTTTGATTTTCTTCTACATCGGGCTTTTTCTCTCGCTCAAGCGGCGCGAGTTCTTCTTCCTCGTTTGGATTTTGACCGCCTACCTGCTCGACACGCGCGGCGGCGACGGCGTTGTGCTGTTGGCGGAGTCTATGCTGGCGGCGCTGGGGCTGATTCAACTTGCAGCGTGGATCAGCCGTTCGGACGGCGACCAGCCTGAGGCGTTGATGGCGAAGCCTGTCAGCCAGGCTCTGGTGTTCGTGTCCGCCTTCTATTTCCTGCTCACCGCCAGCATCACCGACTTCCAACTGGTCAACACCAGTTTGAAGCCCGCCGACCTCGAGATGATTGCGTGGGTCAACTCTAATGTGGAGGACGGGCAGACGTTTTTACTTTCGACGGGGCGCGAGTTTTCGATGTCTGACCCGCTGCAGGAATGGTTCCCCGCTCTGACGAAGCAACACAGCGCGACCACCCTGCAAGGCCTGGAGTGGATTCTGTCTGAAAAGTTTTTTCCCTGGTATGAGCAGTTGGTGGCTTTTCAGCATTGCGCTGATTTGGGCTGCGTGACTTCGTGGAGCAAGACCAACGGCGTGGACTACGATTACTTGATCGTGACCATCCCCTCGAAGGAAGACAAAAGCGATTTTGCAAAGTACTTGCGAAACCTTGCCGTTTCCGCCCGCGCTTCCGATACGCTTGCGCTGGTTTACGAGTCGAAGTCTGCGCTGGTGTTTGAAGCAATGCGATAGTTATTTTGCGGGTGACTGTCGCTTGTGATTATTCTAAATCTTTCCCTTCCCACTCCAGCATAAACTGTTGGAGGAACTTCACCATCACCTCATGCCGCACTTCCGCGATTTGTTTTGCGGCGGAGGTGTTCATTTTGTCTTTGAGCAAAAGCAGCTTTTCGTGGAAGTGATTGACCGTTGCGCTCTTGCTGTTTTTGTACGCCTCGAAACTCGCGTGCATTTGATTCTCCGCTTCGGGGTCGTGCATGGGACGGTTTTTATAGCCGCCATAGGCAAAGGCGCGGCCAATGCCAATGGCGCCGATGGCGTCGAGGCGGTCGGCGTCCTGCACGATAAAGCCTTCGAGAGTCTTCATCTTGTTTTCGACCTGCGCCCCTTTGAACGAGACATTCATGATGATGTCGCATACAGCTTGGATGGTCGGCGGCTCGACGCCACAGGATTCCATCCAGGCGATGGCGCGGCGCGGGGTTTCATCTTCGCTGTCGTTGAATTTCCAGTCGTCGAGGTCGTGGAGCAGGGCGGCGAGTTCCACGATGAACAGGTCTGCCTGCTCGCGTTCGCAAATGGCGATGGCGTTCTTCCACACGCGATAGATGTGCCACCAATCGTGCCCTGAAGAGTCGCCGCTGAATTCGCGTTTGACAAAGCCCGCAGTTTTTTGGATGATGTCGTTTTGATTCATGGGCGCAATTCTACAACATTCCGTCGGTGATATACTGCCTCTATTCAGAGAGAAGGATGCCAAATGAAAAATAAAATGCAAATGATCCTTGCCTGTGGGCTGATTTTATTCATTGCTCTGGCTTGCGGACAGGTTTCGTTCCCGTCTGTGCAGCCTGCGTCTCCGGCGGCAGTGACTGCTGTCATCGTCCCCGAAGAGGCGCTTGGAGAGGATGCCGAGGCGGGATCTCCCGGCTTGGGAGATTCCTACTATCCGGGCTTTGGCAATGGCGGCTATGATGTGACGCATTACATGCTGGACATCACGGTCAACGACGTATTTACC
>CAILWD010000121.1 GCA_903837815.1 uncultured Chloroflexota bacterium
CCCCCGATAAACTCAAGCATGATTTTGGGCGTGCGCCCTGCGGAAATTGTCTTGGACATGGCTACTCCTCCTCGCCGCGCAGCAAGCGGGTGGCTTCCTCGGCGGTGATCCTGCCTGCGCTCAAATCTTCGAGAATGCCGTTGCGCCGTTCCTGCGTAATTTCGACAGGTTCTTCTTTGCCAGGTTCATATCCCAACTTGCGGATGACTTCATTCAAGCGGTTGCGGATGGTCGGGTACGAAACGCCAAGTTCCTGCTCCATGCGGTTGATCTTTCCTTCGCAGCGCACAAAGGTGAAGATGAATTCCAACTGTTCGGGCGTCAGGTTTGAAAACTGACCCGCTGAAAAACTCCCCTCGATGGATGTGTCACAGGACGAGCAATGCAGGCGGACAACGGTCAACTCAGACTGGCAGATCGGGCAGCGTGCAGGCACAGGGCGCATATTTCGTATCTCCAATTTTATTTCTTTTCAGTTGTCACCCTGAGCGATAGCGAAGGGTCTCTGTGCGTGAAGTCAGAGATTCTCACCGCACTGGCGCGCGGCGCAAGTGTCGCTCCGCTCAGAATGACATGGAACTCAGGCTATAAAACCGCAGCCTCAGGCATGGCATCCAACGTCTTCTGTTCCTTTTCCCGCGCGCGGTACAAGGCAAGAAAGGCAAGAGTGGACAGTATACCTACAAATCCAGCCGCGTACCACAGCATGTATGGCTTCGGTCCGTCGATAATCAAGCCCGCGATATAGGGACCCACAGCGAAGGGGACTCCCCACGAAAAGCCCGAAACCGCCATGTAACGTCCGCGCATTTCTTCGGGAGCAAAGGAAGCCACCAGAGCCTGCTGCACAGGCGAGACCACCATCTCGCCGACGGTGAGGATGACCATCGCCGTGACAAACATGGCGTAGGTCGAGACGAAACCGTACATCGAGAAGCCGATCACATAGAGGAAGGTTCCCGCCGCCATCATCAACATCGGCGGATACTTCGAGATGCGGCGCGTGATCGGGAACTGCATCAGCACCACCATTGCGGCGTTGATACTCAACAAGATGCCATACGCCGACTCGGGCGTGCCGTGTTCGTTCCGCAGGAAAACGCCCAGCGTCGTATTCATGTTCATGTAGGTGAAAACTTGCAGCATCACCGCGCCCAGGAAGAGCATGAAAGCGACATCGCGGAAGACTTTTCCATAGCCGGCAAAAGTCCCAGCCATGCTTTGCTTCGGCGCGTCGGGATGCGCTTCGGGCTTGGTCTCTGGCAGGAAGATGAAGATGAGAGTCGCCGTCAGCAGTGAAACAGCCGCGTCGGTCAGGAACAGGGTCAGGTAGGAGCGGGCAGCCAGAATCCCGCCGATGACCGGTCCAATCGTCACAGACAGGTTGAACGCCACACGCAGAATCCCGTATCCGTCCGCGCGTTTGTTTTCGGGCAAAACATCCGCCACCATGGCATGATAGGCGGGTCCCGCAACATCCGTTAAAATTCCAACGAAGAGCGCCAGGAAAAAGAAGGCTTGGAAGACATCGATCAAGCCCATGGCGACGGTGCTGAACGATGAAGCGATCAAACCGAAGACGATAATCCACTTGCGCCCGAAGCGGTCGGTCAGCGCCCCACCGATGGCGGAGCCGATGAAACTCGAGACCGAAAAGGCGGCAAAGAGCACACCAGCCTGGGTCATGCCCACATTGAATTTGCTGGTAATATAAAGAGCAAAGAACGGAAAAAGCAAAGCGCCGCCAAGGCGGTCGATGAAGGTGATGAGCACCACGAACCAGAACGTCCGCGGGTATTCGTGATAAAGTTTGGAAATATTTTGTTTGGTATCTTTCAACATTTTATGCAACCTTGTTTGCCAACTTCGTGGCACGCGACTCCTGCAATGGGCGATGTTGCTTGCGCAATTTCTCGCCGCTGGCGATCATCCACCTGCCCAACTGAGCCAGGCTTTTATCGAGAAGGGTTTTGCCTTTGACAGCTTCCTCCTCCAGACGAATGGCATCCATTTCAGCCATGATTCTTTTGCGCTTCAACTCCGATTCGACCTCTGGGAACGTATTCATTCAAACTCCTTCCAACACAAATCAACCATTTAAGCGTCACCTCAAGAAAATCAATGTTTACTGCCTGATTTCTAATAAAATTATACCCACTTTATAAACTTTGTCAATAGTAAAATAAATAATTTCAATATTCGGATAAAGATAATTGATTTTCAGCGTCAAAAACCTCAATTTCCGCCCATTTTGGAGGCAAATTTCATGATCCGAACGCTGTTTTTTTCTCCCAACAAGCCTGTCCGCACCGACATCTCCCCCGTCGAGTTCCACCGCCTCCTGCGCGACAAGCGCGGACTGCTCTGGGTGGACTTCACCTCCGAGACTCCCGAAGCCGCCCTGCCCATTCTGCAAAGTTTCGACTTCCACCCACTGGCAATCGAGGATGCGCTTCAGCAAACCCACGCCCCCAAAATCGACGACTGGAGCGACTACCTCTACATTGTCCTCAACTACATGCATCTGGTCCAAGCTCCCGAACCCTGGGACACGGAAGTTGACGAACTGGATATTTTTCTCGGACGGAACTACGTCATCACCCATCACGACAATCCCATCCCATCCATCGAAGGAGTCTGGAACGCCAGCCAGCGCGACCCGCGCTATTCACAGGATGGCGCCGATCACCTGCTCTACAAGATTATCGACGCCATCGTCATGGACTACATGCCCATCATCGAAAAGATAGATGACGAAATCGACCTGATCGAAGACCAGGTCTTCGACCGCCCAAGTTCGCAAACCCTCGCCAGGCTTTTCACCCTCAAACGCGTCCTGCTTGCCATGCGCCGCATCCTGCTCCCCCAGCGCGAAGTGCTCAACAAAATGGCGCGCGACGATTACAACGTCATCGACCGCAAAGACCGCATCTTCTTCCGCGACATTTACGACCACCTCGTCCGCCTGCACGACGTCAACGAAAGTTTGCGCGACCTCGTCGGCGGCGCGCTCGACACTCGGCGTGCAGGGCACGATTCACGTTGCCGAAGAGAAACTTGCCCAGTCCGGCGAGCTGTACTGCCTCGGCGACGTGGTGCACAACGAGGTGGAGGTCAAGCGGCTCGAAGCGCTCGGCATGGAGACCATCGACATTCCGGCGTTCGAGGAGTTGCGAAACGCCGAGGTGCTGATTCGCGCCCACGGCGAACCTCCATCGACCTACGAAACCGCGCGGAAGAACAATCTCGCGATCACCGACACCACCTGCCCGGTGGTGGCGAAGTTGCAGAAGACCGCCAGAATGCTGCA
>CAILWD010000122.1 GCA_903837815.1 uncultured Chloroflexota bacterium
CGCCCGCATACCTGGAGCAAGCCCAAACCGCTGGTGAGCGTGGCGGGCAAGACCTCGCTTGAACACCTGCTCGATATGTTTAAGACAGTACCCAACCCTGAGAACACCGAATATATTTTTATCCTGGGTCCCTATCTCGGCGAGATGCAGATCCCGCCTTTTATCAAGGCAAATTATCCGCACCTCAAAGCCCGCTATGTGGTTCAGCATGAAATGCGCGGACAATCGCACGCGGTTGCGCTGGCGCGCGAATATTTGCAGGGGCCGATGATCATGTGCTTCTCAGACACCCTGATGGAAACGGATTTCTCCTTCCTCAAGGATGAAAAATCGGACGGCGTGGCTTGGGTGATGCCGGTGGATGACCCGCGCCGCTTTGGGGTGGCAGAGGAAGGCGCCGATGGCTGGGTGACGCGCTTCATCGAGAAACCGCAAAGCCTCGATAACAACCTCGTCGTTGTCGGCTGTTATTATTTCAAGAGCGCCGAACAACTACTCGCCGCCATCGACGACCAGATGAAGCGCGGCGTGATGTTGAAGAACGAATATTTCATGACCGACGCCATCTCCATTATGATCGAGGGCGGGGCGAAGGTGCGCACGAACAAGATCAGCACCTGGCTCGATACGGGGACGATCGACGCCACGCTGGAAACAAACCGCATCCTGCTCGACCGCGGGGCGGATAATTCGTCGGTAGCGGCAAACAGACCCACCGTCAAGATCGAGCCGCCGGTTTTCATCCACCCATCCGCCAAAGTCGAGGCGGCGGTCATCGGGCCCTACGTCTCCATCGGCGCGAACTGCTACGTGAATTCGGCGGTAGTCTCGGATAGCATCATCGAAGAAGGCACGGAGCTCATCCGCACGTCGCTCACCCACTCGCTGATCGGACGCAACTGCCGCGTGGAAGGTCAAACGAACAAGGAAGAACCTTCCTCGCTTAACATCGGCGACAACAGCAGCGTCATCAACTCATAAAGCATGGAAATCGTCGAGTGCCGCTCTGACACAGAATATGCCGAGAGACCGCTTTCCCTGCTTTGGAAGGGAAAGCGCCAGGAGATTGCGGAAATCTTTGCGCGCTGGCGCGGCCCCGGCGAAAAAGGCTTTTGCGTGAAAACCGTGAACGGCATGGCTTTTGAAATAACGTACCAGGAAGTTTCAGACGACTGGCGCGTCCAACCTTTGTAGGAGATAAAATGACTCAGAGACTTTCAAAACGCGTGGCTGAGTTGAAGCCGAGCGGCATTCGCAAGTTTTTCGACATTGTGGCGACGATGAAGGATGTCATTTCACTTGGCATCGGCGAGCCTGATTTCACCACCCCCAAGCCGATCCTCGATGCGGGCATCCAATCGTTGGGTCACGGCGAGACGCACTACACCTCCAACAGCGGCAAGATCGAACTGCGTCAGGGGATCGTGGACAACCTGCAAAAACTGTACAACGTGAAATATGACCCTTCGGAAGTGCTGGCAACCGTCGGCGTTTCGGAGGCGTTGTATCTGGCGTTCACCGCCCTGCTCGAACCCGGTGACGAGGTCATCATCCCGACGCCGTGTTTCGTCGCCTACCAAGCCGAGGTGATTCTGGCGGGCGGCGTTCCCGTGGAAATCCCCTCGCGTATCGAGAACGATTTTGCCGTCGATCCCGATGACATCCGCAAAGCCATCACCCCGCGCACGAAGGTCATTTTCATTGGCTACCCGTCCAACCCGACGGGCGCGGTCGCTCCGCGTGAGGTCATGTTGGAGATTGGAAGAATCGCCGAACAGCACAACCTGATCGTCGTCTCGGATGAAATCTACGACAGGCTGGTCTACGACTTCGAGCATGTCTGCTTCCCCGCCCTGTCTGAGGAACTGCGCGAGCGGACGGTCCTGCTTGGCGGCTTCTCCAAAGCCTACGCGATGACTGGTTGGCGCATCGGTTATGCCTGCGCCCCGAAGGATATTTTGCAGGGAATGCTGCGCGTGCATCAGTACACCATTATGTCCGCGCCGACCACCGCGCAGGATGCGGCAACCGAAGCCTTGAAGACCGGCGAACCTCACGTGATGGAAATGGTAACAGAGTACGACCGTCGCCGCCGTTTGTTGGTGGACGGTCTCAACAAACTCGGTCTTTCGACTTTCGAGCCGCGCGGCGCGTTCTACACCTTCCCCAATATCCGCGCTTCCGGCATGGACGAGGAAACTTTCGCAGAGACATTGCTTAAGGAAGAAAGCGTGGCTGTCGTACCGGGCAGCGCCTTTGGTCCCGGCGGCGAGGGGTTCGTCCGAGCCTGCTATGCCACCGAATACAGCAAGATCGAGGAAGCCCTGCGCCGTATGGAGCGGTTTATGAGTCGACACGGTTAGGGGAAGTGAGCAGTGATCAGTGATCAGTGAATAGTGATCAGTAGAAGGAGCGGGCGTCTCATGAGGCGATCCCGCTCCTTTTTGATTTAAATCATCGCGGCTGAAGCATCGTATAATTTTGAAGAGTAGCAGTCTGTATTTTGCCACCCGATGCAAACCATCAAGTCGAAGGAAGGTTTCAGGACATGAGCACAACCATCTTAAGCATCTTACTTGGGATAGGCGGTATGTTTGGGTGGGGAATCTATGATTTTCTCGGCGGCGTTTTTGCCAAACAGATCGGCCCTTTCAAATCTTTATTTTGGTCGCAGTTGGCTGGCGCGCTATCCATCCTTTTGCTTGCAATTGCTTTTGCAGCAGGCGCAAATATTTCCGCCCTGGCAATCGGATTGTCCGCGATTGCGGCGATGGTTTATTCGGCTGGATATTTGTTCTTCTTCAAGGGCTTTGAAAAAGGAAATGTCTCGATTGTCGCCGCCACCATGAACCTGTGGGCTGTGTTTACCATGTTGTTCGCTTTTTCCTTCATGGGACAGCGGCTTTCCATGATACAAACTTTTAGCGTCTTGATGATCATCTCCGGCGCGACACTTGCATCCCTGAATTGGAGCGACATCGAGAAACAGGGATTCCAACTTTCATCGGGCGTCAAGGAAACAATTTTTGGAGCCTTTTTCTTTGGCGTGTATTGGAACATCAGCGAAATTATCTCGGAGGAGATCGGCTGGCTGTTGACAACCATGTTCACCAAGTTGGGAATTGTCATCTTCCTGCTGGCGTTTTCCTTTTTCCTGAAACAGCAAATCGACCTGTCCAAAACGGACTCGAAAACAAAATACACGGTTGGCATCATGGGGGTCGTCGAGGTCGGCGCAGTGGGGCTTGTCAATTATGGGTTAACCATCGGAGACGCGATCCTGATCACGCCGATTGCCTCCGCCCTGTCAGTTGTGACGATCACGCTGGCAATTATCTTCCTGAAAGAAAAAGTGACAAAGATTCAAGGGTTTGGAATTGTTGGGGCAATTGCCGGCATTCTCCTGACTGCCTTCTAATCAAGACTTATGAATTCAAGCCGTTTATCTGGAGGCAAAATCCTACGGGCAGGATGGGTAGGCAGGGAAAAGGCTGATGGAATAACCATCGAACATGTCCTGCGACTCAAGCGGAAAAACGATCATCAGGGAAATCACCCGCGTATCGGTATCGCTTTTGATCCAATACTTAATCCCATACTCAAAACCCTGATTTTGCGTCTTAAATTCGTACAACCTCAACCCGTCGTTATTTTTGCATTCGCCGGTCAACTCGTAGCTTTCATAATTGGCAAAGGTAGCGCCCCAGTTTTCATCACTGAATTCTCTGTTGAGGTCCGGCTCTTCATAGCCGCAAGGTTTGATTCGAGCCTCGAGGTAAACCAACGCGCCTTGCAGAGCGTCCTGCCACAACACAGCGACACTGGTTTCATTGACTGTGTAGCTTTGCTCCCAATTGGGCGTGTTAAGCGTCTCTCCGGTATAGGAGAGAGCGCGGTCAACATCATCCTGCGTGGGTTTGGGAGAGATGCAGGCAGGGGTGACGGTGGGCAGCGGAGTTTCAGTCGGTTTGGCTGTTTGAGTTGAGGGCGGAACCGAAGGGAAGGCCTCGGTTACAGAAGGAGCGGGGATAGATTTCCCACAGGATGAAATCATGATTGCAAAAAGAAACAGGAATGATCGTCTTTTCATATCGCCTCGGCTTTGTCGAAGATCGGCAGGGACGAGTATAGCATGACAGAATCGACAGGGCAATTGCGATGCCCATCACCCAAGAGTTCGATAAACTCAGGGCACAAAATGGCAAGATTCCTGTTACCATTAAATAAAGCCCAGGCAGCACAAGTGTTGGCCTCATTCCTTGTAGAGTCAAAAGGAGATGCCATGAAAGCGTACGTGATGATCAAAATCCGTTTCGAAATCCAGCCTGTCCCCGGCGTCGAACAAACCCTCACCTGCCTTGCTGTCGACGTATAACCCTTCGCGGTTTTCCCACCAAACGGGCTGACGACTTGTCAGCCCGTTTTTGCGCCCGCGTATGGTATCCTAAATTCTCCAATGAAAAATCTTCTCCGCATCTCCATCTTCCTCAAACCGTATATCTGGCAGGTGGCCGCGTCGCTTCTCATCCTGTTGACGTTGACCGGACTCAACCTGCTCGTCCCGCGCATCATCCAATCGGTGATCGACGTGGGATTGGTCGGCAGACAGACCCGCAGCCTGGTCACTTCGGCGTTAATTCTATTCGGGCTGGGAGTTGGCTCCGCCCTCCTCAACCTGTTTCACCGCTACATCTCCGAGTGGATCGCAGCCTCGGTCGGATACGACCTGCGGAATCAACTCTACGACCACATCCAGCATCTGCCCTTCACCTATCACGACCATGTCCAAAGCGGACAGTTGATCTCGCGCTGCATCGAAGATGTGCGTTCCATCGAAAAATTTTCAGGCTCGTCCATCGCCGAATTGGTGCGTTTTTTCTTCCTATCCTTCGGGATTTTATTCGTGATGATTTCGGTCAACCCGACGCTGACCGTGATTTCCCTTCTGCCCATCATCCCGTTGATCGTCATGACCTCCAGTTTTGGGACGAAGATCGGGCGGCTGTTCTTCGCTGTGGATTCTGCCGTGGGTGAGGTCTCGAACCGCCTGCAGGAAAATGTAACAGGCGTACAGGTTGTCCGCGCCTTTGCCCGCGAAGATTACGAAATCGGACGCTTTGCCCAGGCAAACAAAAAAGTCTTTCACACCTGGGTCAAGGTCATCGACGAGTGGGCGAAGATCATGCCCACCACCAACTGGCTGACCTTGATCAGCACCATGCTCATCCTCTGGTTCGGCGGACAAATGGTGTTGGACGGGACCTTGACCATCGGCGCGATTGTCGCCTTCAACGCCTACATCCTGATGTTGGCGGAGCCCGCACAGTCGCTGACGGGGCTGGTCAACGCGGGCGGCGAAGCGGCGGCGGGCGCACAGCGCGTGCTGGAAGTTCTCGACGTTCAGCCTGAAATCCGCTCGGCTGAAAACGCCGTCAAACTTGGGGCACTGCGCGGCGAGGTCGAATTTCGGGGGGTGGGGTTGAAATATCAAAACGAGAAAACCGCCTCATTGGACGGAATCAATTTGCGGGTGGAGTCGAACCGCCTGGTGGCGCTGATCGGCCCAACAGGTTCGGGAAAAACCTCGCTGGTAAATCTCATCCCGCGCTTTTACGATGTCAGCGAAGGCGCTGTGCTGGTCGATGGTCACGACATCCGCGACGTGGGTTTGATTTCGCTGCGAAAGCAAATTGGGATTGTGCTGCAAACCTCCCTGCTGTTCTCCGACTCGATCAAAAACAATATCGCCTACGGCAGGCCTGATGTCACGATGGATGAAATTATTGCGGCGGCAAAGGCGGCACAGGCGCATGAATTTATCGAAGGATTTCCGAATGGATATGAGACCGTGGTGGGGGAGCGCGGTGTGACGCTGTCGGGCGGACAGCGTCAGCGGGTGGCGATTGCCCGCGCCCTGTTGATGAACCCCCGCATTTTGATTTTGGATGATTCGCTTTCCAGCGTGGATACGCAAACCGAAAAGCTAATCCAAGCCGCGCTGGATAAATTGATGGAATGGCGCACGACCTTTGTCATCGCC
>CAILWD010000123.1 GCA_903837815.1 uncultured Chloroflexota bacterium
CTATTACTGCCAAAGGTTTTGAAATCAAGGTCGCCCTGTTTGTGCTCGCTTGTAGCATCAATTTCCTTTGGCAGGTAGCAACTTAGGTTATTTAGAGGGAAATGTACTCCCGCAGGCTATGCTGAACCGCATAGGCGGCGGCTTCGGCGCGGTTGTTGACGCTCAACTTCGAGAGGATGCTCGAAACGTAATTCCGCACTGTGCCTTCGCCGAGAAACAGGCTCTTGGCAATTTCGCGGTTGGTCTTGCCTTCGGAAACCAGCAAAAGTACATGCTTTTCCTGCTGGCTCAAATGCGAGAAAGCCGAAGCCTCCTCCTCCTTCACTGCGCGTCGCACTTCCTGAAAGACTCGCTGGGTTACGGCAGGGTCCAGCAGGGCTTCGCCGCGCCCGACAGACTCGATTGCCTTGATCAGGTCTTCGCTGCCAATCTGCTTGAGGACATAGCCCGAAGCCCCCGCGCGGATGGCGGAAAACAACATCTCATCCTCCGCATACGAGGTCAACATCAACACCTTGGTTTCGGGATATTGATTGACGATTTGTTCGCAAGCGTCGATGCCCGACGTGCCCGGCAGGCGAATATCCATCACCACCACATCCGGCTTCAGGGCTTCCACCTGCTCCAGCGCCTCACGCGCCGAACCCGCCTCGCCCACCACGTCGAATTGCGGATGGCGTTCCAGCAGGGATTTCAAACCGATGCGCACCAACTCATGATCGTCCACCAGAATGATTCGTTGCTTTTTCATGGGCTAATTTTACCTCTAAATCGATGAGAAAAGGCAGTTTCAAGCGCCTTTCAACTTCTTCACCGCATCCAAATGCTCTTCGATATGAGCCAGGCTGCGCTCGACCCACAGTTGCAAGGTCAGCCCGCCGCCGAGTTCATCGTGGGCGCTTAACCGAGACCATGCCTCGCGCGGCAGTCCGCTCAGGACAACGCACAATTCGTCCACGGCATCCGCAAACTCCTGCAAAATCCCTGCCAGCGGCTCCTGCGGGTTGTAATTTTCCGCCGCCCACGCATCGGCATCGAACCCCTCGAAGCGCGGATTCTCCTCGCTCATCGTCCGCGTGACGCGCATCCCATAAACCAGTTTTTGTACATCGCGGGTATGGGATGCAATTTGGTGCAAATTCCATTCATCCCCCATTGCGGCAAACGGGTCACCAACCGACTCACAGGCGGCGCGAAACTCCCTTGCGGCTTCCTGCAAACGCCCGACAAGTTTTTCCCTGTATTCCATCAACTCCTTCATTGCGCCTCCATCGTCTTCATTGCCACATCGACCACACCCGCCGAATTTTGTATTGCATGGACTCGAATCCCATACGGGATTAATTCCGACGCGGCGGATTCCGACAACACCCTCAGCCCTGCCATGCTCGAAAGATATGCCGCCCCTGAGCCTGATTCTGCGACGATGTTTAGAATCTCCCCTTGACCTTTCCCCTTCATCACCCGCGCCACCGACTGCATCATGAGGAACGCCCCAGTCAGGTTGACATCCAACACGCGATGCCAGTCCCATTCATCCATCTCCAGCAGGGACGTATGCGGCTCCACCGCCGCATGGTTGACGAGAATGTCGATGCCGCCGAAATCCTCCTCCACGCTGTTCACCAACACCTGCGCCCCCACCCTCTTGGCAACATCCTCGATGTAGGTTTTGGCACGCCCGCCGCGAGAGACGATCTCCGAAACGACCAAATCCACATTGACCGGGGAAATATCGTTTGCGGCCACGATTGCCCCGCGTTCGGCAAAAGCCAGCGCAAGAGCGCGTCCCGCCCCTTTGCCCGCGCCGGTAATCAGGACAATTTTATCCTTAAAATCCATACAAGCCTCTGTTCAGAAAAAGCTGCTAATCACATACGGGAATTGTATCCGGGTTGAGGTTGGCATTTAACGGCATCCCAAAATACGGCGTGGGGTCGTAGGTGTTTTCGATTTCGAGTTCGTTCTTGAACCTGCCGAAGCCGTCATCTTTGACAATCGAAATATGCAAATGCACGCCGACAGGGTTGCCGGGGTCGCCCGAATAA
>CAILWD010000124.1 GCA_903837815.1 uncultured Chloroflexota bacterium
GACATGGCAGGCATGGAAACCTTTGCAGAGAAAAAATCCATGCTGCCGAATGAAACCAAATACATCGTCATCGAAGGCGGCACCCACGCGCAATTCGGTTCGTACGGATTTCAAGCAGGCGACAACCCAGCGACCATCTCCGCCGCAGAACAGTGGTCGCAGACTGCCGCCGCCACGATTGAATTTTTGCGAAAACTCGAACAGCAATAAAGCATGAAACGTTTCAGAAACATCGTTTTCGGCGTTTTGATTTTTGCCTGTCTCGCCGCCGCGCTGGGGCCCTTCCTCATCCCCGTCTCCGCCCTCGAAGACCTGGTCACTGAAAAAGACCTCGCCGAACCCGACAGCCAGTTTATCGAAATCAACGGCGTGGATATTCATTACAAAGAAATGGGCGCGGGCGAAACGACCTTCATCCTCCTGCATGGATTCGGCGCCAGCGTTTTTTCGTGGCGCGAGGTGATGGATGACTTTGCCGGGCGCGGACGAGTCATCGCCTATGACCGCCCTGCCTTCGGCTTGACCGAACGCCCCATGCCCGAAGACTGGGACGAAAACCCCTACGGCATGAAAGCCAACGTCGAACTCCTGCGCGAATTGATGGACGCGCTCGAAATCGAGAAGGCGGTTTTGGTCGGCAACTCGGCGGGTGGCGGCGTGGCAGTCGCTTTCGGGTTGGAGTATCCGCAGCGGGTGGAGTCGCTCATTTTGGTTGACCCCGGAGTCGGCGGCGGACGCGGCCCGCAGTTCCCTGCGTGGGCGTTGCCGCTGATGTGGACTCCGCAAATGCGCCACCTCGGTCAGTTGAAAATGCGCGACTACCGAGACTCCCTGCCGCTGACCATCGAACGCGAATGGTTCGACCAGACCAAACTCACGGACGAGATTCGGCAGGAGCCGCTCAAAATTTTCAAAATCCAAAACTGGGATCGCGCCTTTTATGAATTGACCTTCGCCCCCGCCTACCCCGAACTGCGCCCACTGCTGCCGCAATTGACTGTGCCAGTCTTCATCGTGGCGGGCGCTGAAGACCGACTCATCCGCTCGTGGTATTTTGAAGCCATTGCAGGAGAAATCCCCAACGCAGAACTTGCGCTGATTCCAAACTGCGGACATGTGCCGCAAGAGGAATGTCCTGCCGAATTCATGGAAGAAATAAATCGATATTATCCGTAATAAGAACACCCATCTATTGATCCACAGATGGCGCAGATTTTCACAGATTTCTTTTGAAAATTTACAAATCTGTCCAATCTGTGAAATCTGTGGATTATTTATGTTTATCTGGAGAAACAATGACCCCGCAAATCCTCACCCCCGGTGAACTCGCCCCCGACTTTGAACTGACCGACACCAGTGGAGCCCTCATCCGTCTTTCGGATTTTCGCGGCAGGAAGCCCGTTGTGCTTGCCTTCCTGCGCGGCTTCATGTGACCGTACTGCCGCGCGCAGTTGGCGCGTATGCGCGACGGTTACGCCGAATTTGTCTCTCGTGACGCGGTAATCCTCGCAATTGGAACCGACAGCCCCGATTCATTTCAGGCATATTGGAAAAAGGAAAACCTCCCCTACATCGGGCTATCTGACACAAAAGCCAGCGTGCCCCGCAAGTACCGTCAGGAAGTGAGTCTCTTCAAATTGGGACGAATGCCGCTCAACTGTGTCATCGACCTCGAAGGGAAAATTCGCTACCTGCACTACGGCGCGAACATGACCGACATCCCCGACAACGAAACTTTTCTGCAAGTCATCGACCAGATTATTCAAAAAAATCTGTAACCACTGAGACACGGAGGCAGTGCGAAGCCTTCTGTGGGCGGAGTTTTTTAATTGATTTTCTCTGTGTCTCGGCGTCTCCGTGGTTAAGACTTTAGACTTTAGCGAGAGTTCTATTTTAGGAGCAACAACATGACCCTCGGACGAATTGCATTTCTCGGCTCCGGCGAAACCTCGCTGGCGGGCGGGCGGATTTTTGAATCTTTGGCGCGGCACATCCATGACCCGTTGCGGGTTGCCGTAATGGAAACCACAGCAGGCTTCGAGTTGAACTCGCCGCAAGTAGCGGGGCGCGTGGCGGAATTCCTCGCGGCACGTCTGCAAAACTACAAGCCGACGATTGACCTGATCTCCGCCCGCAAACGCGGAACCGAATTCAGTCCCGACAACCCCGAAATTCTCAAACCGCTTTTGACCGCAAACTTCATCTTCATGGGTCCCGGCAGTCCCAGTTATGCCGTGCGGCAATTGCAGGGAAGTCTTGCGTGGGACATCATCCGCGCGCGGCACAGGCAGGGAGCCGCGTTGATTTTCGCCTCCGCCGCCACCATCTCCGTCGGCGCATGGGCGCTGCCCGTGTACGAAGTTTACAAAGTCGGCGAAGATGTCCACACCAAACGCGGGCTTGACCTCTTCGCCGATTTCGGCATGAACCTGTCCTTCGTCCCGCACTGGAACAACGCCGACGGCGGCATCGACCTCGACACCAGTCGCTGTTTCTTCGGCATCGAACGATTCGACCAATGGCGCGAACTACTCCCCGCTGAAAACATCATCGTCGGCTTGGACGAACATTCTGGCTTCATCCTCGACTTCGATAAGCCGTGCTGTGAAGTCAGCGGCGTCAGTTCGGTTTCGGTGTTGAAACAAAACGAGATGAAGATTTACCCCGCTGGAGCGAAGTTCCCGCTCGACGAGTTGGGAAAATTCCAGCCGCCCGCCGACCTCGAAAGCGGAATCCGACCCGAAGTTTGGGACGTGATTCGGACAGCGAATCAACCCGAAGACGAAACCCCATCGCCCGAAGTCCTTGCCCTGCTCGAAGAGCGAAAATCCGCCCGCGCCCGCAAAGACTTCGCCGCATCCGACAAACTCCGCGACCAAATCTCCGCCCTCGGCTGGACGGTTCAGGATGGGAAGGAGGGGCAAAGGGTGGTTAGAATGCGTTAAAATAGACTCAGACAAGGAGACAGACATGCGAGCGGTTGACATCGTTATCAAGAAACGCGATAGGCAGGAATTGACATCGCAAGAGATTGACTTTTTCATTCAAGGCTTTACCAAAGGGGAAATTCCCGACTATCAAGCGGCGGCGTTTGCGATGGCGGTTTTGCTCAACGGCATGACTCCCTTCGAGACTGCCGACCTCACCCTCTCGATGGCTCGCTCTGGGCAAGTGCTGGATTTATCCAAAGTGGTGGACATCGCGGTCGATAAACATTCCTCCGGCGGCGTCGGCGACAAGACCAGCATCTCGGTCATGCCGATGGTGGCGGCTTGCGGATTACCCGTCGGCAAAATGTCGGGGCGCGGACTCGGATTCAGCGGCGGCACGCTCGACAAATTGGAATCCATCCCCGGCTATCGCGTCGATTTATCCACCGATGAATTCAAACAGCAACTAAAAGACAAAGGCATCGTCCTCACCGGGCAATCGCTTGACCTCGCGCCAGCCGATGGAAAAATGTACGCCCTACGCGACGTGACGGGAACCGTGCCATCCATGCCGCTGATTGCCTCCTCGATTATGTCGAAGAAGATTGCAGCGGGCGCGCAAGCCATTGTGCTGGACGTGAAAACGGGTTTGGGCGCATTCATGGAAACGCTCGAAGACGCCCGCGTCCTCGCCGACTTGATGGTGGACATCGGGCGGCTTGCGGGGCGCAAAACCGTCGCCCTGCTTTCAGACATGAACCAGCCGCTCGGCTCGGCGGTGGGCAACGCCCTCGAAATGGTCGAAGCCATCGAACTCCTGCGCGGACGCGCTCCGCACGATTATTATGAACACTGCCTGCACGTGGCGGCGCATGTTCTGGTTTTGGGGCAACGCGCCAAAGATTTGGATGAAGGGCGGGCAATGGCGCAAAAATCCATCGACGACGGCAGCGCATTGGAAACGCTCCGCGTGTTGGTGCAAGCCCAGGGCGGCGATGTGTCCTACGTAGATGACATCACCAAATTCGAGCGGGCAAGCCTCATTGAGGAAGTCAAAGCCCCCCGCAGCGGATTCATCTCCCAAGTCCACGCCCGAATTGTGGGCGAGGCATCGGTGGCGCTGGGAGCGGGGCGCGCCAAGAAAGGCGACCCCATCGACCACGCCGTCGGATTCCTCATCCACAAAAAGGTTGGAGATAAAGTTGAAGCGGGCGAGGTTTTATTTGAAATCCACGCCAACGACGCGGAAAAACTGGCGGAAGCCCGTACCAATGTACTCTCTGCGTATCAATTTAGCGATGAATTTGTACCGCCGCTCCCGCTATTTTACGAGTAAAATAGCGTATAGTCTTGTAAATTAATTCACGACAGGAAAACGGCAATGGCAAAAGTTTCTTTGAGAATTTACAACCGTGAAATCGAAAGCCTCATCGATAAGTCGCACAATAATGAGGCAATTGCGCATTGTCACAACATATTGCGGACCTTCCCAAAACATCTGTCAACCTACCGCCTGCTTGGAAAAGCGTATCTCGAAACAAAGCGGTACGCCGAAGCGGTGGATGTTTTCAGCCGTGTTTTGATGGCAGCGCCCGATGACTTTGTCTCTCATGTCGGCATGAGTATCATCCGTGATGATGAGAATAAACTTGACGAAGCCATCTGGCACATGGAACGCGCTTTTGAAACCCAATCTTCGAACGCGGCAATCCAGGGCGAACTTCAAAGATTGTATGGTCGGCGCGACGGAATGGAACCGCCCAAGATCCGCATGACTCGCGGCGCGCTCTCGCATCTCTACGTGCAGGGAGAGTTATATCCGCAAGCCATTGCAGAGATCCGCGCCATCCTTGCCCAGGAACCAGACCGCACCGACATGCAGGTTTTGCTTGCGCGCGCCTATTTCCGCGGCGGACAAAAAGCCGATGCTTCTGACATGTGCGCCCAACTCCTCAAGCGTTACGCCTACTGCCTCGATGCCAATCGCATCATGGTGGATTTGCTGCCCGCCACTGCCGGCACAGCAGAAAGCACCCAGGTCTATCGGATGCGAGTGGGAGAGATGGACCCCTACGCAAGTTTTTCAAAAGGTTCGGCCTTTCTCTCAAACGAGGTTGCAGATGCAGCCATCAGCCTCGAACGACTGGATTACAAAGAAGAAGAGGAAGCCGCCCCACAAAACTGGACTCCCTCGCTTGGACTTGGAAACGGAGCCGCTGCCGCTGCCGTCCCAACTCTTGCGGCATCCATCCCAGATGGCGCACCCGACTGGCTCACAGTTGGCAGTCTGCCCGAAGATTCTTCCCAACCTGCCGCATTTGAAACCAGCGATAAGATTCCCGATTTCCTGCGTCAGGCTGGGTGGGCAGACTCCACCGGTCCCGAACAACCTGCCTCGACTCTAGATGAAGAATCCCTGGCAGACGGCTTGACCCCTGCCGAAATTCCAGACTGGCTCAAACGTCAGGAACCTGCCACTGAAACTCCATCCACCCCTGAGCCTTCTCTCAGCACGAAAGACATGGAATTCCCCGACTGGCTGAGCGACGATTCTCAATCTACCCAACCAACAGGCGATGTCCCAGATTGGCTGCGGGCAGCCTCTGAATCTCCGGTTGAGCCCGAGCCGGCCCAAATGGACACCACCGCGGCATGGTTAAGCGGCCTCGATCAAAAACAGGATGCCCAGCCCGCGCCCGTTGAAAATATCCCTGACTGGGTGAGCAGTCCAGACAAGGAAGAATCCGCGCCCGCCGAAAACATCACCGACTGGTTGAGCGAACTCGATCAAAAACAGGCTGTCGAGCCTGAACCCACCAACGCTCCAGATTGGTTGAGCAGCCTTACCGAACCACAAACCGCGCCCGCAGAAAATACCCCCGACTGGCTCAGCACAGCCGATGAAAAAGAGGCTGCTGAACCCGCCTCCGCTGAAGGTCTCCCGGACTGGCTCAGCGGGCTCGACGCGCAGGATCAAAAACCCGCACAGGCCACCGCAGACAACCTTGGCGCATCGGCACAGGAACAGGATGACGCCGTCGCATGGCTTGAGTCGCTTGCCGCCAAACACGGAGCCAAACCCGAAGAACTCGTCACCGATC
>CAILWD010000125.1 GCA_903837815.1 uncultured Chloroflexota bacterium
CCAGGGCGCGGTCAAGGGTGACCTGCGATTCGAGGATGTCTCGTTCATGTATTCCGATGGCAAATCCGACGTGTTGAAAAACGTCTCGTTCCACGCCAAGCCCGGACAGGCAATCGCCCTGCTTGGGTCAACGGGTTCGGGCAAGACTTCGCTCGTCAACCTGCTGCCGCGTTTCCACGAATACACGGGCGGACAAATCCTGCTCGACGGCGTGGAGTTGAAGGACTACTCGCGCTCATACCTGCGCCAGCAAATCGGTATCGTGGAGCAGGAGCCGTTTTTGTTCAGCCGCTCAATCCGTGAGAATATCCGCTACGGAGTCGGGCGCGACGTGTCAAACGAAGAAATGGAACGCGCCGCGAAAGCCGCCGCTGTGCATGACGTGATTCTGGGATTCCCCGATGGCTACAACACGCTGGTCGGCGAAAAGGGCGTGACCCTCTCCGGCGGACAAAAGCAGCGCGTGGCGATTGCCCGCACCCTGTTGAAGAATCCGCGCATTTTGATTTTGGACGACTCGACTTCCTCGGTGGATACCGAGACCGAAGCCGAAATCCGCGAGGCGCTGAACGGCTTGATGAAAGACCGCACAACCTTCATCATCGCGCACCGCATTCAGTCCGTGATGGTCGCCGACCTGATCCTTGTTTTGGACAAGGGCGAGGTCATTCAAATGGGAACCCATGCCGAGTTGCTGAAAGACGAGGCTGGCATGTATCGCAGGATTTACGACATTCAAACGAAGATCGACGCCGAGTTGGAAAAGGAGATTTCACGTGTCAACTAAAGGAACAACTCAAATAACCGAACAGGATAACCTGAGCGAATATTCCGACCCCAAACTCTACGACTCGGAAAACCGCGACTTCGAACCAGATGGTCCCTTCATCCTCTCGCTGGCAAAGGAACTTGGCGGCCGGGTATTGGAACTCGGCTGCGGTACGGGACGACTGACCATCCCGCTGGCTGAAAACGGCGTGGACATTGTCGGGCTGGACGTTGTGCCCGGCATGGTTGATCTGGCGAAGGAAAAGGCGGGCGGATTACCCATCGAATGGATCGTGGCGGATGTCCGCAAATTTCAACTGGGACAAAAGTTCAAGTTGATCTTTGAAGCGGGCAGCGTATTTCATCACATGCTGACCCGTCAGGATCAGGAGGCATACCTGGCGCGGGTGCGGGAGCATCTCGAAGACGGTGGTCGACTGGCACTCAGCATTTTCTTCCCCAAGTCGCACAACCTTGTCAGCAGTGACGAGGAGGAGGATTGGTTCACCGCGGAGCATCCCGACGGCTACGTGATCAGGGTCTCTGGCATCGACAAGTATGACGCGCTTCGACAAGTCAAAACCGAAACCGCTTACCGCCGCTGGACGGATGCAAGCGGAAAGGAAATGCTACAAGTCGCGCCGCTGTCACTGCGCTACGTCTTCCCGCAGGAAATGGAAGCCCTGCTCCACTACAACGGCTTCGAGATCGTCGGGCAATACGGCAATTTCGACAAAAGCCCCGTGACAGAGGAAAGCAGGCTGATTACCCTGATTTGCAAGAAACAACCACTCCCCGTTGGTTGAGTAGCCCTGAGCGAAAGCGAAGGGCGTACACTTGCACCAGCACGCAAGTGCAGGTGCCGAAACCAACGACTGAATGGCAAGTACGAAATAAAAAGCATACATGGCATTGGTGGTTTCGGTACGGCGGCGGACGAGCATCGCCGCCTACTCAACCACCAGCGTATGGATGTAACGGAGAATAAAAAATGTCGGACGAACTCATCGAAATCGAAGAAGAGGAATTTACCTCACAACTGACCATGCCCGTGCTGAAACGCATTGGGACATTGCTCAAACCGCACTGGAAATGGGTGCTGGGATTTTTCGTCTGCATTGCGCTGGTTTCAGGCTTGGATGCATACTTCACCTTCCTCAGCAAGCAGTTTATCGACCAGGGCATCACGCTTGGGAACAAGGACAGGCTGTTTCAACTCGCTGAAATTTACGGCGGGTTGATTGTGATTCAAGCGGGCGCAGTGTTCACGTTCATTTACCTCGCGGGCGTGCTCGGCGAGCGGATTCAATACGACCTGCGCAAGATGCTCTTCAACCATTTGCAGGACCTCTCGCTCTCGTACTACGCCCAAAACGCCGTCGGGCGCATGATCGCGCGCGTCACCTCAGACACGGGGCGCGTCTCTGACCTGCTGACCTGGGGCATCGTAGATACGACCTGGGCGGTGATGAATATCGTCTCGTCCACAGTCTTCATGCTGATTATCAACTGGCGGCTGGCGTTGATCGTCTTCACCATCATCCCCGTCATGATGTGGATTGCCGTCGAATTCCGCAAGCGGATTCTGGAGCAGTTCCGCGTCTCGCGCCGCGCCAACAGCAAAATTACGGGCGCGTACAACGAGAATTTTCAGGGGACTCGCGTGGTCAAGGCGCTGGGGCGCGAAGACGAAAACACGCGCGAGTTTCAAGGGCTGACCTCCACCATGTATCATGCCTCGTATCGCGCCGCGTGGCTCTCCGCGCTCTTTTTGCCCACCGTCCAGTTGATTGCCGCCCTCGCGCTGGGATTCATCGTCGGCTACGGCGGGTTGCAGATCGATTTAGGGTTGATGACCATCGGCGGGATTCAGGCTTTCGTTTCGTACCTGACCTTTATGATGTGGCCCATTCAAGATTTGGCGCGGGTCTATTCCGAAATGCAGCATTCGATCGCCTCAGCGGAACGGATCTTCAAGCTGGTGGACACCCCGCCCGAAGTCCACAACCGACCCGACGCGGTGGAGGCAAAGACCCTGCTTGGCGAAATCGAATTCGAGCACGTGGATTTTTTCTACGAAGACCGCAAGCCCGTGTTGACCGATTTCACGCTCAAGGTTCAGCCCGGCGAAATGATCGCGCTGGTAGGACCCACTGGCGGCGGAAAATCCACCATTGTCAATTTGCTGTGCCGCTTTTATGAGCCGCAGAACGGCGTGATCCGCATCAACGGCATGGATTACATGGACTATCAACTGGAATCCATCCACAACAAGATCGGCATCGTATTGCAAACCCCGCACCTGTTTTCTGGGACGGTGCGCGAGAACATCCGCTACGGACGGCTGGACGCCAGCGACGCGGACGTGGAGGAAGCCGCCAGGATTGCGGGCGCGCATGATTTCATTGCCGAAGGGCTGGAAAAAGGCTACGAGCAAAATGTGGGCGAAAGCGGCAACCTGCTCTCGGTGGGACAAAAGCAGTTAATTTCGCTTGCCCGCGCCGCCCTTGCCCGCCCCGAACTTTTCATCATGGACGAGGCAACTTCCTCGGTGGACACGCTGACCGAGGCGCGGATTCAAAAAGGCATGGAAGCCTTGATGGAGGGTCGCACGTCCTTTGTCATCGCGCACCGCCTGAGCACCATCCGCCGCGCCAACCGCATTCTGGTCATCGAGAACGGGAAGATTGCCGAGCAGGGCACGCACGCCGATTTGTTGAAATTACGCGGGCATTATTACAGGTTGTACACCCAGCAGTTCCGCCATGAGTTGGAGGTGGCGTACGGGGTCTCTGATGACGAGTCGACTGATGTGTTGAAAGAAAAGGAAGTGATGGCAGGCGAATCTGTGGCAGCGGATTAAGAAAAAAACCTTCGAGCCGTCAGAAAATCTCGGAGGTTTTTTTCTTTACTTAAACCACCGTATAAAACTTTCCCACATACCGCCTGGAGTCAGCCATTCCGGAAAACCCCGTACGCCTTCTTCAGTAATAATTGCATGTAAGCACTGCGCTTTGGAAATAAATTCGTCATATGACTTGGAAAGCGTTTCCATCTCATCGGGTAAACGGCTCCCCTTGCTTGAACTTAATAGGCGCGCTTCGAATACGATGGAAGAACCAACGAATTCTCTTATGGCATTAAACATTTTTGAACTGCCGATACTTTGAGCTACACCCAGCCATCGTTGAACACTTATCTGACTTTTTTGTTTTAGATCAAAGATAGTGTTATCAGACCATAACGAAGTGGGCAAGGTGTTTTTCTCGTTAACTGCTGTGATATACGAAATATTTGCGTCGACCCAATCCCTCATTTTTTCCAGTAGTTCTTTCCGTGCCTCGATGGCTTTGCCTACATAAGAACCATATGCGCTTGCTATAAGCCCGAACAAAAAAGAAAGTATGGATAAGAATACTGCAGATACGAAAGTCATGTGTTAACGTCTCCTTTTGCAATGGTGCCCCAACCGTTTGCAGAATCATTAGCATCTTTAATCGAAGATGCCTTCCTAAGTATCCTGGCAGCTTCTTCTTGGTTGCCTAGCCTGGCATGAGCCTCGGACAAAAGGCATAACAAACTCACAGTTTCGCCATATTCGATAATCGCATTTTCCAATTCAGTTATTATTGGGCGAACATCCTGTTTTACAGTTAGTAACCTGCCTAGCTTGGTAGTGATTTTACCGATACGCGCCAATTGAAGATTCTTAGTTATTTCTTCTGAACATGGGTAGAATTTATCAATCTTGGACCAAATCGAAATCGCGAAATCATCCCCCTTAATTTTCGCTTGATACTTAGCCCATTGTACTTCCGCCCAGCGTACCGCAGCATTTTCATCGGCACAGTAAATCAAGTTGCCTTCGCGTAAAATCCTAGCAAAACGCGCCAAGTTGTGAAGAGTGTCAACCTCTTTCCAGTTCCCATCATGTTCACCGTACGCTTTTTGAATCGTTTCCAGACATTTGACCCGCAAATCCGAAGCAACATCTACTGCGTTTTTGCGGGCATCAGGAGTCCGAAGAGTAAAGGCATACTCCGGGAGTTCAGGGTAGGGCTTTTCCATTACGATGCCTCCCAGGTAGCGAAAGATCTGCAATGCCTCGAGTCGTTCCTCCTCCTGCCCATTACGAAGCGCTACCGCACGGTCGTAAGCGGGCTGCGCAATGGGGGTATTTTGAATTGCCGCAGCTATGACCTGGATTTCGGTTTCCAACCGTTTTTCCAGTATCGCCTTACGCTGGGGATCTTTTTCTGTGGCGAGGATTTGGGAAAGGATGGAGTTTGCCTTCTTGATTTCGAGGTTATCCAGCAGGGTGCGAACATCTTCAATGCGAACTTCCTGCTCGGCTTCGGCATATAACATCTCAACCTGCCCTGCCAGATTGCCAAAATAATCACCATCCTTGATTTTGATCATCAGATCAAAGACACGCTTCCAGTCTCCATGGACTCGCGCCCTACGCACCTCGCGAAGTTGTTCGACCGCATTGCGGTATTGATCCAATTCTGAAATAAAGGTCCTCATTTCGGGAAGCGCAGCGAAGCGCTCATCCTTACGCATCTCTTCCAGTTTTTTCAGCGCTGCCTCCATCCTTTTCGGATCCTCGGCTTCCTTGCGTATCTGCAAAGCCTGTGCGTCGAATTCAAGCAGGAGTTTTCCCTGCTTCACCAAGGCATGTAATTGTTGGGGCTTTTCGGACTGGGGCCAGACATCAAACAGACGCATCGCCTCACCAACCATTTGACGAGCTTCGACAGATTCAACCTCGCCCAACAGACCACGCGCCTGCGCAAAAGCATCCTCCATTTTCCGTGCGACAAAAGCAATTGCCTTGTCGCGTGCCTGGGAAATCTCGACTTCCATGCCGGGAAGATAAGCAAAGGTTCCCTGCGCCTTCAAAATGAGGCCAAAGGCTTTGACTGCATCCTCCTGCGCTGTTGCCTGGACAAGAAATGCCTCGGCACCTTTTTGCTGTTCGAGCAATTGGTTAATATCTTCTAATTTCTTCTCGAGGTCGCGACGGTGATGCTCATGAAAAGGCTTCGACAGGGCATTTTCGAGACGGGATCTTGCGCCGCCAGGATGAGCCGGCAACAACCCATTAATAACATCCAGCTCATATTGCGCTGTATCTGCTGACTGATGCTCTAGCAACCCATCCGCCTCACGCATCATATCAAAAGCGGGCTTTTCGTGATCAGTCGTAATATCGAAGATAAATGTTTCACCTTGCGCCAAGCGATTGGCGATTCTGTCCCTAGCTTCCTTGCGTGCCGCAAGGTCGCCAAAACGCATCATGGTCGTTTCATCGCCTTGCGCAGTGCGAATCTGGTTGTACTTTTCCCTTGCCTCCTGCAAAAGTTTCTGCAAGTCGTTAGATAACCTTCCTTCAGCATCCAACGACTCCGCCTCATAAACCGCTACTCCCAATCGCTTGATGTTCTTCAGATCTCGCAAACCGCCGCGAAGTTCAGTTGCTTTTTGAGAAGATAATTCCTCAGATAGTGTATTGCTATCCATCTGACGCAATCGAGATTTAGCATACTCATTATCAGGATCGAGGTCAAGAGTCTTTTCGTAATACCGGTGCGCTTTTTCCTTATCACCGCTCTTTAGAATTTCGTCACCCTTTTTGTTGGTTAGGGAAACAGCGTGTCCCCGCTTTTGGCGCGCCTCTTCCAGTAATTGCGCCGCCCGGTCTTTTGCGTCGCCGGTTGCGCGACTTTCCACTGCGCCTGCCAATGCAACAGCCTGCCGCAAACGTCCCATATCAATATGCTCGCGGATTTCCTTTATTTTTTCCTGAATATTACGTTCTTCCGGGGTGAGCGAAGCGACTTCTTTGTCCTCCTGCGGCGTGATTTTTTCTTTTGATTCTACGCTTGCCTCAAGCATTGCTGGAGAAACCACACCCACACCGAATTCGCTCAAATCGATAGGACATGTACCCTGCCTGCCATCATTCAACCAGGCAGTCAATTGGCTAGCTTTATTACGGTAAATCGCCGCACCGCTATAATCCATCGCATCATCAAGTTCCACGATTAATGATTCTATTTTTAGCAGAATTCTATTGTAATCAATCAGGGAATTTGACATGAGAGTCTCTCTCTTACGAAGAATAATGAGTTTTGAATGAGTTGTGTTTTGGATTATAGCACTATGAATTTCATTTTACACTTTGAAAAATTGATCACGGGATACTGACACCTATGGCCGACAACGATGTTATCGCCAATGACATTCCCAATCCAGCTTCAATATCAGACTTTTGAGGTTTCGGCATTTTCCCTCCTGAAGTGTTCAAATTATAGCACGCTGAATTCTCCTTCCGTTCGAGTAAAATATAGACCTTCTTAGTCTGTATTTATTGGTAAAGGAAACACATTGATGAACAAGTCTGAAATCCTTAAACTCTACGACAAAGACCTGCGGCGGGAAGTGAAATATCCCGAAGCGCGCAAGGAAGTCACGGCGGACGTGGTGCGCTTCATCCGCGAAGCGCCCGGCATGAATTTTGTCTCCTACACTTTTGCCGAGGAGTCGCGTCTCGATGGTGTGGTCAAAAACGAAGTGGCATATTTTGCTCCGATGAATCAGCCATTCACTTGGAAAGTCTATGACCACGACCCGCTGCCCAACGCGGGCGAAATCCTCAAATCAAATGGCTTTGTGCGCGACGACGACCCGGGCGAAGTGATGCTGTTCGACGTCGAGCACGCGCCTGCGCAACTGCTGGAGCCTGTTACCGCCGACATCCGCCGCATCAGCGACCCCGAAGGTCTCAAGGACATCATCTTCGTTTTGGACAAGGTCTGGGGCGGTAGCAATACCTGGGTCAACGGCAGGCTGGGTGGCCATTTTAAAGTCCCTGGCTACCTCAGCATTTACGTCGCCTATGCGGAAAATGTCCCTGCTTCCATCGGCTGGACGTACTTCCCGAAGGGTCAGTTCGCGACATTGTTTGCTGGCACCACCCTGCCCGAACATAGAAAACGCGGTTTATACACCAGCATCCTTGCCACACGGGTACAGGAAATCCGCGCTCGTGGTTATCGTTACGCAGTTGTCGAAGCGGGTGACATGAGCAGGCCCATCGTCGAAAAACATGGTTTCGAACACCTCACAACAACATGGGATTACATCCTGGAAAAAGGAAAATAGAACATGCCAAAGAAGTATTCAATCAACTGGGAAGATGAAGTCCCCGTCTCCTTCGAAGTGGACGGGGTGACGTACGCCTCGCTGGAGGACGTCACCAACCCGAAGGACAGGCGCAAGCTGGAAGCCATGCTCGATACTTCGGAGGAAATCGAGCAGTCCTTCGACGACTTCGACAAAAACTTCGACAAAGAGTTCGCCGAAATGAAGTCGGATTCCAAAACGATGGAAAACATCATCTTCTGGATTTTCTCCGGCGTGGCGGCGTTGATGTTGTTGATTGCGGGAATTTCGTCTTTTTTCAACGTCCAGAAATTGAGCAAAGAGCAAGGCTCCGACGGCGTGGTGGTGGACGTAGTCAAGCACCGCCAATATATCGACGAGCAGGATGAGGTCTACGACGATTTTTATTTCCCCGTTGTGCGCTTCACCGCCTCGGATGGCAAGACCCG
>CAILWD010000126.1 GCA_903837815.1 uncultured Chloroflexota bacterium
CGTAAGGGTCTTCCTCATTGCCGGGGGTTTCGGTGAACAACCCCCATCCAACAAAGACCACAGTCCCCGGCCCAGCCGCCACAATGGGCGACTCCTCTTCAGCGTCGATGTCAATGCCGGTATGCACCACTTTTGCAAAGAAGATACCGCCGTAACGATAATCAGCCAGGGGCCAGTTGATCTGGTCCGCGTTGATGGGTCGGGAAAAATAGAAATGGTCGTAGGGCGACATTGCCCATGGAATGGGATAAAGCGGCGGACGCCAGCCGGAGATGGGTTCTGCGCCCGGAGTTGGGAGACTCAACTTGAATGCTTCTTCCGCTTCGGGCTGGGGTTCCTCCCCCACCTCGATTTGGAACTGCTCCCCAGCCACGGCGACCACCGGAGTCGGCGTCGCTTCATTGGGCGTTGCCGCGCAGGAGACAAGCAAAAGTAAAAACAGGGGACTGGCAAAAGTTCTAAATTTCATCACGGAATGATCGTCGGCGGAGTGACAGTAAGCGTGGGCGTGCTTGAGGGCTGAGGCGTATCGGACGGAGTGGGCGAAAGGCTTGCCGTATAAGTAGGGCGCGGCGTGCGCGTGGGACGCGGAGTCTCTGTCGGCGTAGAGGTGCGGGTTGGAGTCAGCGAAGGCGGCAGGACGCGGGTGGGGGTTGTCAGCGCTTCGACGGGGTAAAGTTCGCGCATTGCCGAATACCAGTCCAGCCCGCTGGTGAGGGCAAATTCATTGAAGCGCGTCCCGCGATAATACGTGCGCCAGTTCGGCAGGGCAGGGAGCCGCTCCCAGTTGTAGGCGGCGGAAAGAGCGGTGAGGTCCACCCAATATCCGGCGGGGACAGGTCCATATTTTCCGCCCTGCTCGTAGGCTGCCGGGTCGAGTTCGTAGCGGGCGCTCAAATTCCAGGGCGCGTTGTGAATCGGTTCGCCGAGGGAGCCATCTTGAATCATCGCGCGGACGTACACCCGCCAGTAGGTTTGCGCGCCGATGTCTTCGCGCAGGGCAACCATCCAACCACTGTCTGCCATCACCGAGTTGACCGCAACGGCGCGCCCGGTATAAAGCCAGTCTTCGAGCAGACCGGGGTCAAGCGTGGTGGTGAGGGGAATGAAGGCGTTTTCGAGGCTGGCAAGGACGTCCCAACCGGTTTCGATGATGACGCGGTTGCGCAAGGCGTTGAAGGATTCATCCACCAAATCATGCAGTTGGGGATAGGGAGCCTGCACGTCGGCAATCGGCACGACATACCAGCGTTGGTTTGGCACTTCGGGGCCGGGCGTGATGATCGGCGACCAAAGCGCGACGGGAGCCTGTCCTGCGGCTTGTGTGAAGGACGCGGGGAAAGGATTGGGCAGGTTGGCAAAGCCCCAGACGAGTCCGCGCGCCTGCCCGCTGAGTGGCGTCGGCAAAAGCAGGAGACTGCCTTTCATGTCGTAGGCGGTGAGGTAGTTTTGGTTGGCGCTGTGGGTGATGGCAACGATTTTTTCGGCGGTTTCGTTCCATGCGCCCCAGATTCCCTCGCCAATCCATTGCGCGCTGCGGGTTGGTTCGCTTGCATTCCAGATGTAAAGTCCGCTAAAACCGATGGTTTGAGAAGTGGATGACCACAACAACTTCGAACCGTCAAAATTCCAGACCGGGTGATTCTCCGCCGCGAGCGGGGTGTTGCTCAGGTTGTGGTAGCGTTCTTCGCCGGCAAGGTCGAGGTTTGCCAGCCACACGTCGCTGTCTCCGCTGCGGTTGGAGATGAATGCCAAATTCCTGCCGTCGGGCGCCCAGGCAGGAGAGTGGTCAGAGGAGGCAGGGTTTTCGGTGACAGGCAGGATGGGTTGTGTGCGGTCATTGACCGAGACGACGGAAATTTCCAGGTTGTCGTTGACGTAGGTTTCGAACGCGAGCCACTGCGAATCTGGCGACCAGGATGGGGCAGAGTCATATTGCGGGGAATCGGTGACTTGGGCGATGCTCCCAGTTTGAAGGTTCATCACGTACAGGTCCCAGAATCCGCTGCGGTCTGAGGCGAAGGCAAGTTGGGAGCGGTCCGGGCTGAGAGCGGGAGCGGTGTCGTTCCAAGTTCCGCTGGTGATGCGGGTGAGGGGCAAATCCTGCGGATTCTCGCGCTGGATAAAGAGGTGGGCGTATCCGCCCTCTTCGATGGAGAGGATGATGAAATTGTTCTCTCCGCCGTAACGGATGATGGAAGGCGTGGCAGTCGGGCTTGGGGTGTTTTCAACTTCCGCGACGGGCGTGGCTTCTGTGTTTCTCGAGCAAGCCGCCAGGAGGAGGATAAGGAAGGCTAAGATAAGTTTCCGCGATGACATGGATAAATTTTTAGTTGGCTTCAGGGGGCTTGACTTCAAACGAACAGGTGAATGGCTCGTTTTGCGGTCCATCGGGGTAGTAGAGCCGGGCGCTGAGGGTGTAGGGGTTGTTGAGGTCGCCGCGAATATGCATGGTGAATTCAATCTTCCAACTGAGCGGCTCGACGATGTTGGTGGACGCGACTTCGTCGCCGTCGGCGTCGGACAGAATCACTTCAATGGAAGGTCGCTGTTGAAAGGGGGTGGTTTCCAAATCCACGCGCACGCGGTAGCCGTCGGAATAGGGCTGGGCAGTGAGTTGGATGACTTTTGTTTCTTCGGGCGCGGCGCGGTTTGCCGCATTGGGGTCAAGGTCGATGGGGGGGAGGTGAAATTCCATTCGGGTATTATAACCAGAAACAAATACGTGGGTCGTGGGGGTGGGTTACAATTTCGTTGGGAATAACCCTTTGAACCACTGAGACACTGAGACACGGAGTTTTGATTGCTTTTTCTCTGTGCCTCCGTATCTCAGTGGTTAGGTTTGTGAATTTTTGCAAAAGGGCTAAAGGCTTATCTGCTCATGAGGGAGAAAAAGTATTCGATGTGACGCTCGGCAAATTCCACGATCACCACATCGGGCTGTTCGGCTTCCAGCAACTCCATGTAATCCGACAGCGCAACTTTTTCGTAGTGCGATGAGATGACGCGGCTGAACTGCGGCTCGATGAACTGGTTGAGGCATTCGGTGTAGAATGAATCATGGATGACCAGCGCGGCGGGCAAATCGGTTTCTGAATTTACAGCGATGTTCATCCTGTCGTTTTTTTCATACAGCGCGCGGGAAATGGAACCGGTGGCAAATTTCGGCGTGAGGGTGACGGTCTCCTCCTGGAGTGAAAGCCCCATCACGCCCGCAATGTCCAGCGTGGAATCAGTCATTGCCCCGAACTCGTAATCGGTCAGGGGGTGGGTTTGTATTTCAGGATGCAGGGCGCTGATTTGAGTCAGCAATTCGTTCGAGCCGTAATATGCGCCGAGGCAATTCCAGTGCGCGTCTGATTTGTAGTAGATGTGGTCGGACTGGCTGACCTCAGTAAAAAGCGGGCGCAGGTCGAGCAGGTTGATTTCGTTTTTTTGTCGGAGGAAATCTATCAACTGGTCGAGCAGATC